>NZ_NHPG01000055.1:0-35625 GCF_002252965.1 Halorubrum sp. Ea1 | reverse complement strand
CGAGGGCCTCGACCGCGTCTTCCAGGTGTTCGACGCTGGTCGTTCCGACGATGGGAGTGTCGACCCACTCCTTGCGGAACAGCCACGCCAGCGCGATCTGCGCCATCTTCACCCCCTTCTCGTCGGCGAGCTCCGCGACGCGCTCGTTGACCGACGGACCGCCGCCCTCGCGGTAGGGGTGCTCGTAGAGGTGCTCTTCCGTCTCTCCGCGGAGCGTGGCGTCGACCGACTCGTGCGGTCGGGTGAGGTAGCCGCGCGCGAGCGGGCTCCACGGCATCACGCCGATCCCCTCCTTCTCGCAGAGTGGCAGCATCTCGCGCTCCTCCTCGCGGTACGCGAGGTTGTAGTGGTTCTGCATCGTCGCGAAGCGTTCGTACCCCTCGCGGTCGCTCGCGTGTAACGCCTCGGCGAACTGGTGGGCCCACATCGAGGAGGCGCCGATGTACCGCACGTCGCCGCGCCGGACGGCGTCGTCGAGCGCCGCCAGCGTCTCCTCGATCGGCGTGTCGTCGTCCCAGCGGTGGATCTGATAGAGGTCGATCGTGTCCATCCCGAGCCGGTCGAGGCTGTGCTGTAGCTCCTGTTCGATCGCCTTCCGCGAGAGCCCGCCCGAGTTCGGGTTCGACTCGTCCATCTGGAAGTACCCCTTCGTCGCGACGACCGTCTCCTCGCGGTGGCCCTCCAGCGCCTCGCCGAGGACGCGCTCCGACTCGCCGTTCGAGTACATGTTGGCGGTGTCGAAGAAGGTCACCCCGAGTTCGATGGCGCGTTCGACGATCGCTTTCCCCTCCTCCTCGTCGAGGACCCACTCGCGCCAGTCCGGGTCGCCGAAGCTCATGCAGCCGAGACAGATCTTCGACACGGTCGTGCCGGTGTCGCCGAGCGTGGTGTACTCCATACGGCGACCAGACAGACGCGGAGTAAAAAGGTATCCGCGCGGGTGAGATCGCCGCGGGGGCGATCTACTCGTTGCGGAACGACGCGGTGTACACGAGGAACGCGCCCGTCAGGATCACGAACGCCAGAAACGTCACGAGCGCGAGCACGTTCGCGACCGGGGCGAGAGTGTCGAGGAACGGCTGTCCGGTCGAGTCGAGAACGAGCACGGCGAGGAGGGCGGCGATCAGACCGAGGAGCCAGTTTGTGAGTATTTCGTCCACGGCTCTCCCCTCGTCGAGGGCGAGTAAAAAGGAGGGTGTTGTGGCTCGGCCCCGACCGTCCGGCCCACAGACCTACGTCGACCGCGCCCGTGAGGTAGTTCATGGGCGACCGACCGATTCAGTGGCTGCTCGGCGACCAGCTCAACCCGGAGCTCGACGCGCTCAACGACGCCGACGAGGTGCTGTTGATCGAGGCGCACGGCTTCGCCGATCGGAAGCCGTACCACACCCACAAGCTGACGCTCGTCTTCTCCGCGATGCGCCACTTCCGTGACGAGCTCCGCGAGCGCGGTCACGACGTGACGTACCTACGGGCGGAGTCGTTCGGCGAGGGACTCGACGAGTTCCTGGCCGATCGGTCCGATCCCGATATCCGGCTGATGCGCCCCGCGAGCCACGGCGCGGGCGAGCGCCTCCGCGGGCTCGTCGCCGAGCGAGGCGGGTCGTTGGAACTGCTCGACAACGAGCTGTTCTGGACGACGCCGAGCGACTGGCGCGAGTGGGCCACCGGACCGGAGGGAGGGTGGGAGGACGGGTCCCTGCTCGCCGACGACGGGACCGCCGAGCGCACGTACCGACAGGAGAGCTGGTACCGCCACGTCCGCCGCGAGACGGGCGTGCTGATGGACGGCGACGAGCCGGTCGGCGGCGAATGGAACTACGACGACCTGAACCAAGAGACGCCGCCGGACGACTGGGAGCCGCCGGAGCGGCCGCGGTTCGAGCCCGACGAGCTCACCCGCGAGACGCACGCGTGGGTCCGCGACCGGTTCGACACGTGGGGCGAGGAGGCGCTGGACGGGTTCGCGTGGCCGGTCACCCGGGAAGAGGCCCGAGCCGCGCTCGACGCGTTCGTTCGGGAGCGGCTGCCGTCGTTCGGGCGGTACGAGGACGCGATGGTGACGGGCGAGCCGTTCCTCTCCCACTCCCTGCTCTCGGTGCCGATCAACCTCGGGCTCCTCGACCCGCGCGAACCGGTCCGGGCGGTGGAGGCCGCCTACGAGCGGCGCGGGGTCGAACCCGGAGAGTACGACCCCGACGACGACCCCGCGGCGGGCGGCGGCTCGGGGACGACGCTCGACGCGTTCGCCGCGGGGGGCGAGGGACGCGCCGGCGGTGCGGGGAGCGAGGGCGACGACCCCGACCGCCCGCCGGTCCCGCTCAACGCGGCCGAGGGGTTCGTCAGGCAGGTGATCGGCTGGCGGGAGTTCATGCGGCACGTCTACCGCGAGGCGATGCCGGAGCTGGCGGCGGCGAACCAGTTGGACCAGACCCGGGAGCTCCCGCCGGCGTACTGGGACGGCGACACCGACATGACCTGCCTGTCGGAGGCCGTCGGCCACGTCCGCGAGCACGGGTACGCCCACCACATCGAGCGGCTGATGCTGCTCTCGAACTTCGCGCTGATCTACGGGGCCGACCCCGCCGAGCTGAACGAGTGGTTCCACCTCGGCTTCGTCGACGCGTACCACTGGGTGACGACGCCGAACGTCGTCGCGATGGGGTCGTTCGGCACCGACGTGCTCTCCTCGAAGCCGTACGCCTCCTCGGGGAGCTACGTGAACCGGATGAGCGACCACTGCGCGTCGTGTCCGTACGCCGTCTCTCGGACGACGGGCGAGGGCGCGTGCCCGTTCAACGCCCTCTACTGGGACTTCCTGAAGGAGAACGAGGAGACGCTCCGCGGGACGGGGCGGATGGGACTGATGTACTCGCACGTCGACGGCAAGGACGACGAGGAGTGGGCCGCGATCCGCGAGCGGGCGGCCGCGGTCCGAGAGCTGGCGGCGAACGGAGAACTGTAGGAGGGTCGCCGCGACGTCGCGTCGGCGCTACTCGCCGCCGGCGAGCCGCTGCAGCCGGGGGAGCGCCTGTTCGTAGCCGAGTCCGACGACGCCGACGTACAGCGCGAGCAGCCCCATCCCGATCGCCCACGCGGCGAGCACGAGGTCGCCGCCGGAGGCCGCCGAGAGTCCGAACCGTTCGAGGACGACGCCGATCGCCGAGGCCGCGCCGGCCCCGACGACGACCGCGATGAGCTCAGCCAGTTCGACCGCGACCGCGGGCAGTTCGACCATACCGGCACGCCGTGGCCGCTGAATATCATTCTTTCGGGAGCGTCGCGAGGCGGCGGCGACCCGAGACGCGGGCGCCGATCGCCTGACTGCGGTCACTTGAGTCCGAACATTCGCATCGCCGAGTCGGCGACGCCCTTCGCGATCAGTCCGAGCCCCGCCAACAGGAGGGCGATCCCGCCGCCGACGACGGGGTCGTAGGCGGTCAACAGCCCGACCGAGAGGAGGACGAGGAGGACGCCGACGATACCGGTGGATCCGAGCGTGTCGCGCATACCCGCCGATCGCCGCCGCCGGCGTTTAAAAAGGGCGCTTCCGCGAGGAGAGCGGCCCTTTTATTTCCGGGAGCGCGTATCACCGCGTACGCATGAGCAACGGAGACGGCGACGGTCGAAACGACCTCCGGATGCCCGACGAGGACGAGGTGTTCGCGGAGGTCGTCGAGATGCTCGGCGCGAACCGGGTCCGGGTCCGCTGTGCGGACGGGAAAGAGCGGACCGCGCGTATTCCCGGGCGGATGCAGAAGCGCGTCTGGATCCGCGAGGACGACATCGTCCTCGTCGAGCCGTGGGACTGGCAAGACGAGAAGGGCGACATCGCGTGGCGCTACGAGAAGAGCGAGGCGGAGCAGCTCCGCGAGGAAGGCCACCTGCAGTAGCGCGAGCGCGGGTCGACCGCGAAGCGAGCCGTCGGCCGCGTAACTGCGGCGCCGGCCGCGGAGCCGTCGGCACCGGCGCGCCGCGGCGGCGACGAGCGACCGGCGCCCGCCGCACGGTTCTTAAGTCCGAACGGCCCCGAGCGAGCGTATGCTCCGGCTCGCGATGACGACCGACGCGGAGACGTTCGACCGGGTGCGGGAGCCGCTCGCGGACCGCGGCGTCGCCGTCGAACACGTACAGGCGAAAGAGCGGTCGCTCCGCGTCGCGGGCGGAGAGGGCGACGGGGGCCAGAGCGGGATCGAAGGGGACGGCGCCGAGGAGTTCGACGGCTTCGACGTCGGCTTCGTCTACCCCTCGCGGCTGATGGAGGGGGCCGTGGTCGACGCGCGGCTGTCGGTGCCGTGGGTGAACGGCCGGGACGCCGTCCTCGCCTCGCGGAACAAGGCGGGCGCGCTCGCCGCGCTCGACGACGCGGGGCTCCCGACGCCGCGGACGACGCTGGTGTCGAACCCCGTCGACGAGGCGATCGTCACCGAGGCGGTCTCGTCGTTCTCGTACCCCGTCGTCGTCAAGCCGAACTCCGCGACCCGGGGCGTCGGCGTCGCGACCGCCGGCGACCTCGACTCCCTGTTGGGGGTCGTCGACTACCTGAACCTCGTCCACGACTACCGCGCGACCGGCGACAAGTCCTACCTGATCCAGGAGTTCCTCCCCGACGCCCGCGACTACCGGGCGATGGTGGTCGACGGCGCCTACGCCGGCGCGGTGCGGCGGGAGCTCCCCGCGGACGCCAGAGAGCGGGGCCGGTGGAAGCACAACGTCCACCGCGGAGCCGAGGCGACCGGGGTCGACCTCCCCGAGCGCGCCCGGGAGCTGGCCGAACGGACCGCCGACGTCCTCGGGATCGACTACCTCGGCGTCGACCTGCTCGAGACCGACGACCGGCTCGTCGTCAACGAGACGAACGCGCGCCCGACGGTGGACGCGGCGACGAAGTACGAGCCCGGCTTCTACGACCGGCTCGCGGGGCTCGTCAAGCGGACGGCGGCGGGAGAGAACTGACCGGGAGACCGCGGCGACCCGCTATTCGAGGTCGATCGACGCGGAGTCGTCGTCGCGGTCGAACGTGACCTCGAGGACGCCGTTGTTGAACGTCGCGTTCGCCGAGTGCTCGTCGACGGGGACCGGGAGGTCGACGGTCTCGTCGTACTCCCGCCGGTCCGAAGCCGCCGAGATGGTGAGCGCCTCGCCGTCGCACTGCAGTGAGAGCTCCTCCTTCGAGACGGCCGGGAGGTCGGCGACGAGCCGCACACCGTCGTCGGTGGCGTACGCGTCGACGTGCGTCGCCGATCCGAAGCCGGCGTCCTCGGTGCCCGGTTCGCCGCCCGCCATCTCGTTCATCATCCGTTCGATCTCCTCGAAGAAGTCTCCGAACGGATCGTCACGGTCGTCTCTATCCATATCTCATGTGAAGGCGGTGACCCCGATAAGCCTTCTGTCGGCCGCCGTATTGGCCGGCACGGACCGGCGCCGCGCGCGGGCCGACCCGGCGTCAGCGGCCGGAATCGAGACTGGGGATCGACACCGTACGTAACGAAATCGAACGATAGTGACTATCTCAGGCCGACTCGGTCGGATTTAAGTATCTGCGGCTCGGCTTTTTCGGATATGAGTAAATCATATCTCACTGCGGCCGAAGACGTGAGCGATGACGAGGTCGTGCGAGTCGGACTCAACGGGTTCGGTCGCATCGGGCGGAACGTGTTCCGCGCGGTGCTGGAGTCGCCGCGGATCGAGCTCGCCGGCGTCAACGACGTGATGGACTTCGACGACATGGCGTACCTCGCGAAGTACGACACCGTCATGGGCCGGCTCGACGGCGTCGAACGCGAGGGCGACTCGCTGACCATCGGCGGCACCTCGGTCCCGCTGTACAACGTGCAGGACCCCGCGGACCTCCCGTGGGACGAGCTCGACGTCGACGTCGCCTTAGAGTGCACGGGCGTCTTCCGGACGCGCGAGGACGCGAGCGCGCACCTCGACGGCGGCGCGGACACCGTGATCATCTCGGCGCCGCCGAAGGGCGAGAAGCCGGTCAAACAGCTCGTCTACGGCGTCAACCACGACGAGTACGACGGGGACGACGTGATATCGAACGCCTCCTGTACGACGAACTCCATCACGCCGGTCGCGAAGGTGCTCGACGCGGAGTTCGGCATCGACGCCGGCACCCTCACCACCGTCCACGCGTACACCGGCTCGCAGGCCCTCATCGACGGCCCGAAGGCGAAGACGCGCCGCGGGCGCGCGGCCGCCGAGAACATCGTGCCGACCTCGACGGGCGCGGCCGGCGCGGCGCAGCAGGTCCTCCCGCAGTTGGAGGGGAAGATCGACGGGATGGCGATGCGCGTCCCGGTCGCGAGCGGCTCGATCACCGAGTTCGTCGTCAGCCTCGACGAGACCGTCACCGCGGAGGAGGTCAACGCGGCCTTCCGCGACGCCGCCGACTCCGGCCCGCTCGCGGGCGTGCTGGGCTACACCGACGACGAGGTCGTCTCCAGCGACATCGTCGGGCTCCCGTTCTCCAGCTACGTCGACCTCGGGTCGACGAACGTCATCGCCGGCGGGAAGCTCCTGAAGATCCTCACCTGGTACGACAACGAGTACGGCTTCTCGAACCGGATGCTCGACATGGCCGCGTACGTCCGCGACGAGGCGTAAGCGGCAAACGTCCCGCCTCTCTCCAAAGACGCCGCGCGTCCCACGGAATAGCCCCGGCGGCGACGTTGCCCCGAAGGACCACCGCTTAAATATCTCATCGACGACCGTTCACCCATGCCCGCCTTCGACACCATCGACGACCTCCCGGCAGACTCGCGCGTCCTCGTTCGGCTCGACCTCAACTCGCCGATCGAGGACGGAGAACCGCAGGACAACCGCCGCTTCGGGCGCCACGCGGAGACGGTCCGCGAACTCGCCGAGGCGGGCCACCGCGTCGTCTGTATGGCCCACCAGGGGCGCCCCGGCCGCGACGACTTCACGTCGCTGTCGGGCCACGCCGCGATCCTCGCCGAGCACGTCGGCCGCGACGTCGCCTTCGTCGCGGACACGTACGGGGAGACGGCGCTGGACGCGATCGATGATCTCGACGCGGGCGAGGCCCTCCTGCTGGAGAACACCCGGATGTGCGACGACGAACTCCCCGAAGAATCGCCCGAGGAGAAGGCCGAGACCGAGTTCGTTCGGACGCTCGCGCCGCGCTTCGACGCGTACGTCAACGACGCGTACTCCGCGGCCCACCGGAAGCACGCCTCGCTGGTCGGCTTCCCGCTCGCGCTCCCCGCGTACGCCGGGCGGGTGATGGAGACGGAGTACGAGGCCAACACCGCCATCGCGACCCGCGAGTTCGACGGGCCGGTGACGATGGTCGTCGGCGGGACGAAGGCGACCGACGTGATCGGCGTGATGGACGCCTTAGACGACCGCGTCGACCGGTTCCTCCTGGGCGGCGTCGCCGGCGAGCTCTTCTTGCGCGCCGCGGGCCACCCGGTCGGGCGCGACGTGGGAGGGATGGACCTCTTCGACGAGCAGTGGGAGGGGAACCGCGAGCTGATCGAGTCGGTGCTCGACGAGCGCGGAGACGCGATCCACCTCGCGACGGACCTCGCGTACGAGGGGCCGGACGGCGACCGCGCGGAGGTCGCCGTCGACGAGATCGACGAGAAGACCGCGGGGTACCTCGACGTGGGGTCGGAGACGGTCGCGGCCTACGAGCCGCTCATCCGCGAGTCCGGCGCGGTGTTCGTAAAGGGGGCGCTCGGCGTCTTCGAGGACGAGCGGTTCGCCGACGGCACCGTGGGCGTGCTCGAAGCCATCGCCGAGACCGACTGCTTCTCCGTCGTCGGCGGCGGGGACACGTCGCGCGCCATCGAGATGTACGGCCTGAACGAGGCCGACTTCTCGCACGTCTCCATCGCGGGCGGGGCGTACATCCGCGCGCTGACGGGCGAGCCGCTGCCGGCCGTGGAGGTCCTGGAGGCGGCGGCCGAGCGGCAGTAGGGCGGGCCGGGGTTCCGCCCTCGCGGTCGAACTACTCCTCGTTGAGGTCGAGGTCGAACTGCTCGTTCTCCGTCACCGCGTTGAGCACGACGCTCGTGTTCGACTCGCGGATGTCGGCGTCGGTGAGGATCGACTTGATCTGGTCGTTCATCCCGTCCGTGTCGGTGAACTTGCCGATGGCGATCACGTCGTAGTCGCCCGTGACCTCGTAGACGCTCACCATCTGTTTCTCCTGACGGAGCTTCTCCGTGACGTCGGGGAGCGCGCTTCCTTCGACCTTCAGCTGGAGCACGGCGGTCACGTCGTAGCCGAGTTTGTCGTAGTCGACGATGGGTGTGTACCCCCGGATCACGCCCTCGTCCTCGAGATCTCGGAGGTGGTTCGAGACGGTCGTCACTGACACGTCGAGCTCGTCTCCGAGGCTCCGGAGGCTCGCGCGGCCGTTGCTGAGAAGGGAGTTGACGAGTTTGGCGTCGAGGTTTTCGTACGTCATCACACCTAACCATGCGTTCGGGGGTTTATAATTTTACGAACGTCCAGCAGTATTGCCGGACTGGCGGTTCATGCACCAAGCGATAAGGCCTTTATACTGGCAGATAACTAACGAAGCGTCCAGAACATGACGGACGAACACGCGAAACCAGACGGCGGCCTCACGGCCGAAGAACAGGCGGTACTCGACGAGATCGATGAGAAAAACGTCGACTTCCTGCGGCTCCAGTTCACCGACATCCTCGGGGTCGTGAAGAACGTCTCCGTGCCGGCCCACCAAGCGGAGAAGGCGTTCACCGAGGGGATCTACTTCGACGGCTCCTCGATCGAGGGGTTCGTTCGGATCCAGGAGTCGGACATGCGGCTCGTTCCCGACCCCGACACGTTCGCGGTACTCCCGTGGCGGCGCGACGAGAACGGCTCCGCCGCCGCCCGGCTCATCTGCGACATCGTCGACACCGACGGCGAGCCGTTCGTCGGCGGCCCGCGTCAGGTGCTGAAGAGCGTCCTCGCCGAGGCCGAGGAGATGGGGTACTCCGTCTCCATCGGTCCCGAGCCGGAGTTCTTCCTGTTCGAGAAGGACGACGACGGCAACGCGACGACGATCCCCCACGACAACGGCGGCTACTTCGACCTCGCGCCGAAGGACCTCGCGTCCGACGTGCGCAAGGAGATCATCTTCACGTTAGAGGAGATGGGCTTCGAGATCGAGGCCTCCCACCACGAGGTCGCCGAGGGCCAACACGAGATCAACTTCAAGTACGCCGACGCGCTCACGACCGCGGACAACATCGCGACGTTCCGCGCCGTCGTCCGCGCGGTCGCCGAGCAGCACGACCTCCACGCGACGTTCATGCCCAAGCCGATCGCCGATATCAACGGCTCGGGGATGCACAGCCACATCTCGCTGTTCGACGAGGACGGCAACGCCTTCGCCGACGACGACGACGAGTTCAACCTGAGCGAGACCGCCTACCAGTTCATGGGCGGCATCCTGAACCACGCGAAGGCGTTCACGGCCGTGACGAACCCGACCGTGAACTCCTACAAGCGCCTGGTGCCCGGCTACGAGGCGCCGATCTACGTCGCCTGGTCCGACACGAACCGCTCGGCGCTCGTCCGCGTCCCGGACGCGGCGGGCGTCTCCGCGCGCTTCGAGGTCCGCAGCCCCGACCCGTCCTGTAACCCCTACCTCGGGATGGCGTCGCTCATCGCCGCCGGGCTCGACGGGATCAAGACCGACGCGGACCCGGGCGACCCGGTCCGCGAGGACATCTACGAGTTCGACGACGAGAAGCGTCAGGAGTACGGCATCGATACGCTGCCGCCGAACCTCGGCTCCGCCGTCGAGGAGCTGGAGACGGACGAGGTGCTCCAGGAGGCGCTCGGCCCGCACACCTCCGAGAAGTTCGCCGAGGCGAAGTCTCAGGAGTTCAGCGAGTACCTCACCCAAGTGTCGCAGTGGGAGGAGGACCGGTACCTCGAGACGTTCTGAGATAGCCGGCGTCCGCCGCTTCGGATCTCCGTTCTCTTTCAGTTGTTCTCGTTCGACCAGTCGCTCGCGTTACGGTCCGGCCGGACCGCGCCGAGTCGCGCCGGCAGCGCCGGGACGGCGACGACGGCGACGACCGCCGCGGTCGTCGCGGCCAGCGTGACGACGAGCGAGTCGGCGAGCGCGTACGCGCCGACCCAGAGCGCGCCGGTGACGGCGAGCGCCGGGACCGCGATCCGGACCGGAACCGCCGGTTCGTCCCCGGTGACGAGCCGCCAGCCCGCCGCGCCCCCGATCCCGGTAGCGATGCCGATGCCCGCCTCGACGACCTCCTCGGCGTTTCCGTCGGCGAGCGCGACGCCGACCGCCGCGAGCGAAACGACCGCGGCCAACAGGAACGCCGGGGTGGGGTCAAGCTCGGCGGTCGGCTCGCGACTCACCGAGGACGGACCGCCGCGGAACCGAGGGTCACCGGCGAGCCACAGCGCGACGGCGACGACGACCGCGCCGAGGAGGAGGCCGGCGAGCACGTCGACGAGGTAGTGTACTTCGATTACCACCCGGGAGGCGGCGACGGCGACGGCGATGGCAACGGCCGCAAGCAGGCGCCTCCCGTCGGTCGACGCGCGGTCGTACACCAGCGCCAGCGCGAGGTACGCCGCCGCGCCGCCGGTGGCGTGGCCGCTCGGGAAGCCGAAGCCGTCGGAGAGCACCTGCGCCTCGTACCACCCGACGAGCAGGCCGGGGAGCCACGTCGGCACGTCGGCCGGTCCCATCGCGCCCGGGGGTCGGGGGACAGCGAACCACGCCTTGCCGAGTGCGACGGCGGCGTACGCACAGGTGACCGCGGCGATGGCGGTCGCGCCGGCGCGGCGCGGCGAGGCCGCGAGCCGATCGCCCGCGAACCAGTAGCCGACCGCCAACAGCCCGAAGAGGAACCACGGGTCCGCGAGGTGGGTGACGGCCGCGAAGACGACGACGACTATCTCGGGGAGCGCGTCGACGAGGGCGGCCTCGCCGAGCCCGCGCTCCGCGGAGACGAGTCCGGTCATGGCCGACTACTCACTTCAGTCGTCGCCCCGGTCGCGGGCGTAGTCGAGCGCCTTCCCGGGCGTTTCGAGCAGGTTGAGACCGATGCCGACGATGATGAAGAGGGTGTACAGTCCGAGCGTCGACAGGCCGAGGATGAGCATCGCCGCGATGGCGTAGAGCCCGTCGAGAAAGGAGAACGCGCCGAGTATCAGCACCGTCCCGTACAGCAGCACGAGATACGGTCCCCAGCCGCGGGCGTGGCCGCGTCGCATCCGGGACCGGACGTAGCGTTTCAGCTCCGACTCCACCGCGGGCTTGTCGACGGTGCGCCGCTCGACGTCGTCCTCGAACTCGTCGAACTCCGCCCGCAGTCGCCCGACTTCCTCTTGAAGCGCCGCCACGTCCGGCGCGCCCGCCGGCCGTCCCTCGTCGCCGGCGTCGCCCGCGCCGTCCGACTCGCCGTTCATACCCGTGGGTCGGTCGCGGTCGTGTTGTAACTGCCGGTCCGCGGCGTGGTCGATCGCGGCCGATCCGCGTCCGAGGCCGGCGCCGCTCGCAGGGGGCGCCCCGTCTCGACCGGCCAGCACGACGTTGACCACCCCGCCGACCACGACGACGACGGCGGCGAGGTAGAGCCACGTGACGAGCAGGAGAACGCCGCCGATGACGCCGTACACCTGAAACTGCCCGGCGCTCGCGGCGTACACCTGAAAACCGGCCTGCAGCAGCGTCCAGCCGACCGCGGCGACGACTGCGCCGGGCAGCGCCTCCCGGATCCCGATGCGGGGCTGGGGAAGCAGGTAGTACATCGGGAGGAAGACGATGGCGAGAAAGCCGGGCAACGCGAAGATGCCGGCCACCTCTACCGCCGGGACCGCGTCGACGGCCGCGATGGTCGCGCCGACGACGAACATCACGCCGATACCGACGCCGACCGCGAGGACGACCGAGGCGGCGTCGGTGAGCTGTTTGGCGAAATCCGGCGGCTCCTTGATGCCGTACAGCTCGGCGAACGCCGTATCGAGGCCGCGGAACACCTTCAGCGTCGACCAGAGTAGCACCGCGACGCCGAGCACGCTCGCACCGGTCCGTCCGCCCGCGGAGGAGATCGCACCGGTGACGGCCTCCTGACCGGCGGGCGTAAGGAAATCCCCGGCGCTCGCGACCAACTCGTTGGCGATCACCTCGCCGAAGACGGCGGTCGCGACGACCACGAGCAGCAGGAGCGCGGGGATCAGCGAGACGAACGCGTAGTAGGCGATCGCGGCGGCGAGGAACGTCACCTGTCGGTCGATCGCGACGTCGATGACGCCTCGGACCGTACCGAAGGCGGTCGAGTGTCTGGGCACGCTCTCCGGTTCGGCCGATGGCGACAAAAGCGAGGGGGATGCCGCCGAGACCCGAAAGCGACCGGGCGAGTCAGCTCGCGGCGTCGCCGTCCGCGTCGTCGGCCCCGTCCCCCAGAACCGCCGCCCGCATCTCGGGGATCGACGCCGTGCTCTTGACCGCGGTGCCGCGGTAGTGGGCGCGGCTGGCCTCGTGGCCGGCCCCCCGCAGCCGGTCGACGAACGCCTCCATGCCGATGGCGGGCTCGCCCCACTCCTTGTACAGCCGGTGCTGGTCGTAGTGCGTGGGGGTGTCGATCTCGCGGGCGACCGTCCCGAGCAGTTTCCGGGCGCGCTTCGCCTCGCCCATGTCGTCGGTGACGCGGCGCCGGACCGCGCGGGCGAAGTCGGCGTCGGCGACGGCTCCCAGCCACAGCGGTCCGGCCGTGAGCACGCGGTCGCTCCCGCAGACGGGGCAGGTCTCGGCGGGATCGGCGATCAGGCCGCGGGTCGGCTCGCGCCAGAGGCAGTCCTCGCAGTGGTCGACGTAGCCGAGGTCGTCGATACAGGCGTCGGCCGCCTGGGCGCCGGACTCCAGTTCGAGGTAGGTCCGCGCGTAGTGGCGCGAGACGTGCGAGACGATCGGGCGGGCCGCCTTGTCGTAGCGCGCCGTCGTCCGCACCAACGCGGAGATCAGCGTCCGGAGCCCCATCTCCGGGTGGTAGTCGGTGTTCCTCGGCACGGCGCCGTACTTCCGGATCCCGCTGTTGAGGTGCGCGCCGCACAGCGGCGCGGTGTCGGTCGCCGTGACGCAGACGAGGTTGCGGGCGTTCGCGAGCGCGGCGTCCGCGAAGGGTATCGGCGTCCCGTACGGGTCGAGGTCGACGACGTCGAAGACGTTCTCGTACAGCAGCGCGTTGACGTCGCGGTGAACCGCCTCCCCGTCGAGGTCGTTGGCGGCGAGGTTCTCGGCCGCGAGGTCGACCGCGTCCGGGTCGACGTCGGCACAGGTGACGTCGTACCCCTCCGCGGCGGCGCGGACCCCCCGGATCCCCGAGGCGGCCATCGCGTCGAGGTACGAGGCCGCGCGCGGCTCCCGCTCGCGGTACGCGCGCAGCACCGCGACCGTGACGTCGCGGTTCAGCTCCTGGGTCGGGTTGAAGAAGACCCCGCCGCCGGTACCCTCGCTAGCCCCGTCGCGGGCCTCGGGAACGGAGACGGTGAGACCGCCCTCCTCGATGTCCATACCTCGGGTTCGGCCATCCCGCACAAAAGGACCGCGCTCCACCGGTGACCCCGCGATCGGGGTTCTCGCTTCCCTCCAAACGCCGCCGCCGCCGTGAAGCGGGGCTTTTAGCCCGCCACGCGGATACGTAGACACACTGATGTACGCTACGTTCAACCGAGACCCGGACGGCCGTCCGACGTGCGACTGCGACGCGACCGCGGAGGCGGATCGTGGATGGTGAGTCCGGCCCGCGTCGACGCGCTCACCGACCTCGCGTACGGCGCACTGATCGTCCTGTCGATCGTCCTCATCGCCACGCTGAACGTCAACGACATCGGCGTCGCGTTCGGGATCGGGGTGTTCGCCTCCTACGTGGTCCACGTCGTCTGGAAGATGGCCCGGTTCGATCCCGACTGGATGACGCGGGAGGTCGCCGATCAGGTCGGCAAAGAGGTGGAGAAGAGCGTCGGCGACACCGTCAATAAAGAGGTGGAGAAGACCGTCGGCGACACCGTCAATAAAGAGGTGGAAAAGACCGTCGGCGACACCGTCAGTAAGGAGGTCGAGAAGACCGTCGGCGACACCGTCAGCAAGGAGATCGAAAAGAGCGTCGGCGAGACCGTCGGCAAGGAGGTCGAGAAGACCGTCGGCGAAAAGGTCGAAGAGACCGTCGAGAAGACCGTCGGTGACACCGTCAACAAGGAGGTCAGCGAGGTCGCAGACGACGTCAGCGACACCGTCAGCGAGGAGGTAACGGGGAAAGTCGAGGAAACGGTGGGCGAGACGGTCGAGAAGACTGTCGGCGAAAAGGTCGAAGAGACAGTCGAGGAGACCGTCGGCGAAAAGGTCGAAGAGACAGTCGAGGAGACCGTCGAGAAGACCGTCGGCGAAAAGGTCGAAGAAACCGTCGAGGAGACCGTCGGCGAAAAGGTCGAAGAAACCGTCGAGAAGGCCGTCGGCGAGAAAGTCGAAGAGACCGTCGAAGAAACCGTCGACGAAAAGGTCGAAGAGACCGTCGAAGAAAAGGTCGAAGAAACAGGCGACGAAAAGATCGACGAAACCGCCGAGGATCAGGACGGCGACGACGTCGACTATCGACGCGGCGACTCGTAGCCCCGACCGACAGAGCGACTGAACGACACCCCCCTCCCCTACCCTCCTTCTGAATGCGTAATTTAGAACCGTCTTTATTGAGCAATCCGAAGGCAATAAACCGTGACGCCCGTTATTGGTAGTATAAGCATGGGCCAGCACGACTTGGATCGGAGTCTCGGGTTGTACCCGACGATGATGATCAGCATGGGTGCGATGATCGGGAGCGGGATCTTCGTGCTGCCGGCTCTGGGATACAAGAAGGCCGGGCCGGCGGTGATCCTCGCCTACGTGCTGGCCGCGCTCGTCGTGTTGCCGGCCGCGTTGTCGAAGGCCGAGATGGCGACGGCGATGCCGGAGTCCGGGGGGACGTACCTCTACATCGACCGGGCGCTCGGCCCGTTGTTCGGGACGATCGCCGGGGTCGGGGCGTGGTTCTCGCTGGTGTTCAAGAGTTCGTTCGCGCTCGTCGGACTCGGCGCGTACCTGCTGCTGTTCGCGCCGCTCTCGCAGGGCGCGGTGGTGTACGTCGCGCTGGCGCTGGCGGTGCTGGTCGTCGCTCTGAACGTCTCAGGGACGAAGATGAGCGGTGGGATACAAGCGGTCATCGTCACGCTGGTCGTCGCGGGACTGCTCGCGTACGTCGTCAACGCCGGCTTCGCGATCGACGCCGCGAAGTACACGCCGTTCAGCACCGACGGGAACCGGGGCGTCATCACGGCCGCCGCCTTCGTCTTCGTCTCGTACGCGGGCGTCACGAAGATCGCGAGCGTCGCCGAGGAAGTGAAAGACCCCGGGAAGAACCTCCCGCGCGCGATGCTCGGTTCCATGGCCGTCATGACGGTCCTGTACATCGCGGTCGTCGGCGCGATCATCGGCCTGAGCGACCCGAACGTGCTGAAAACGGGCGGACCCGGCGGGACGGCGTCGCTCACGCCGATGGCGGACGGCGCGGGCGCGCTCCTCGGCGGCGCCGGCGTGCTGTTCATCTCCGTGATCGCCGTCGTCGCGCTCACGAGCATGGCGAACGCCGGCGTGCTCTCCTCCTCGCGATTCCCGCTCGCGATGAGCCGCGACGACCTCCTCCCGCCCGCGCTCCAGACCATCGACTCGCGGTTCAAGACCCCGCGGAACTCCGTGCTCCTCACCGGGCTCATGTTGGTTCTGCTCATCGCGTTCGTCCCGGTGATCGAGCTGGCGAAGCTGGCGAGCGCGTTCCAGATCCTCGTCTTCTCGATCATCAACGTCTCGCTGATCGCGTTCCGGGAGGCCGACCTGCCGGCGTATCAGCCCGAGTTCACCGCACCCGGCTACCCGTTCGTCCAATTGTTCGGGTTCGTCGCCGGTATCGCCCTGCTCACGCAGATGGGGACCGTCCCCATTCTCGGCGCGGTCGCGATCATCTTCGGGAGCGCCCTCGTCTACTTCGCGTACGGACGGCCCAGGACGGACCGAACCGGAGCGATCGGGACGATCCTCCGGGCCCGTCGCGGCGAGGAAGACGACGGCATCGCCTCGACGGAACCGAAGTGAGCGAGCGACTGAGGACGACCGGTCGGGACGCCGCCCGAGACTGGGTCAGTAGTCCCTGTTGACCAAGATCACCGGATCGCCGGTTTCGTTCGCGATCCGGTCCGCCAGCGTGCCGAAGATGCGGTCGCCGAGCCTGGACTCCGGCTCGTACATCACGACCGCGTCGTACTCGGCCGCGGTCCGGAGGATCTCCTCGTCGTGCTCGTCGCCGTCGACGACCAGCGTGTCGACCGCGTCGGCGTCGAACCCGTCCCCGATCAGGCGCTCGCGGGTCTCCGCGACGACGGCCTCCCCGTCCTCGCGAGACTGTCCGCCTTCGACGACGTGGAACAGGGTGATACGCTGCGTCGAGTCCTCGCTCAGGACCCGGATGAACCTCGGAAGTCGGTCGAGCTCGGCGACGTCCGGCAGCGGCACGAGGATCCGTCCGATCCCCTCGGTCGGAGCGGGGTCGAGCTCGGCGACGCACCCCTCCTCGGCCGCGACCTGCTGGATCGCGGCCGCCCGGTCCTTCCCGAATACCAACCGCGTCCGGACGGACGCGCCGGCGTCCGCAAACGCGCCCGCGACCTCGTCGAGCGTCGCCTGCGCGGCCTCGCCGAACTGCTCGCGCGCCGAACTGGCCGGCGTCTGCTCGGGGAGGTCGTAGTGGCCGAGGATGACGACCGAGAGCGAGGACAGGTCCTCGATCAGCACCGGCGACAGGGGCTCGGGGTCAGGGAGTTCGAGCGGAACGAGGATCGTGTCTGCCATGCCTCCCCGTTGCGGACCCAGAATAATAAACGGGGAGACTCACGACATCGCCGACGGTGTCTCGTCCTCGTCGACGAGGAACGCGTCGAGGATGTCTCCCTCGGACGACTCCTTCGGTAGCACGGTCACCACGTCGTCCGGCCGGATCGTCGTGTCGTCGACCGGGTGGATGATCGATCCGTCGCGCTCGATCGAAGTCACGATGGCGTCGCTCGACAGAATGCCGTTAGCCTTCGCCTCCGACGGAGAGTGATCCACGATCGGCGCGTCGTCGGTGACGCAGACCTCGATCACGGCGCTGCCGTCCGCGAGCGTGACGGTGTCGGTGACCACGGACCGTTTGGAGTCGTCGGAGAGGAACCGCGAGTACGGGGTGTGTAGCTCCGTCTGGAGCAGTTCCTCGTCTTCGATCCGAATTTCGAGCCCCGAGAGCGCGCGCGCGATCTCACGGAGGTCGCTCGTCTCCTCGCCGACCGCGACCACCTGCAGGTCCCGACGGCCCGCCATCAGCACGCGAACGTTGATCACGCCCGGAATGGACCGGGCCGCGAGCGCCAAGCGTTCCCGCTCGTCGGCGGGGACGGTACACATGAACACCGAGGTGAGTCGGCCGCCGGCCTGCTCGAAGTCGACGATGGCCGTGTAGCCGCGGATCACGCCCGCCTCTTCGAGGCGCTCGATCCGGTTCCGGACCGTTCCCGCCGAGACGTTCATGCCGTCCGCGATCATCGGCGCAGAGGTGTTGCGGGCGTCCGACATCAGCGCGTGGATGATCTGCCGGTCGATGTCGTCGAGGTGATGACTCACGGCGGATCGTCCCCCGTGCCGGTCGAAACCGGACCGTGCCGTCGAGCGCTATTCATACCGTAACGTAGCCGCCAGAGTGTGATATGGCTTACTCACGCGACCGTCGCGGGACGGGGCGGCCGCTACCGAGAGAACGGCGACCGTAATAAGAGACCGACCGCGGGAAAGCGCCGTTACTCGTTGCCGAACATCTGGCGCATCATCGGATGCATTTCCATCAGCTGCTCCTCGGCGATCTCCTCGTACAGCTTGTACGTGATCGAGACCGCGAGCAGCAGCCCGGTGCCGGAGACCTGGCCGATGGTGCCGAGCAGGTTCGCCATCACGGCGAGGAACCCGACGAGGGCGCCCCCGATGACGGTCACCTGCGGGATGTACCGCTCCATCACCTTCTCGACGACCTGCGGGTTCCGCCGGAAGCCGGGGATCTGCATCCCGGAGTTCTGGATCTGCTTCGCGGTCGCCTCCGGGCCCATCCCGGTCGTCTCGACCCAGAAGATGGCGAATATCGCGCCGCCGACGATCATGAACGTGAGGTCGATCGCGAGCCGGAGCGCGATCATCCACGGTTCGCCGGTCGCCGTCCCGCGGAACCACATCCACTGCTGCGGCTGCTGGATGGGGTTCAGGTAGTAGAACAGCCCGGACGTGGGCTGCCCCTGATCGCCGTACACACCGAGCCACCCCGGCATCCCCGCCCACTGCGAGGAGAGGAGCTGCCCGACGAACTGGATGTTCGCCTGCAGCGCGCGGACGAGGATCATCGGCAGCACGGACGCGTAGATAAGCTTCACCGGGAAGCGGCCGCGAGCGCCCTTCACGCGGGCGTGCGACAGCGGGATCTCGACGCGGACCGACTCCGCGTACACGACGATCCCGAAGATGAACACCGTCGTGAACAGCGCGAGGATGTTCCCCGGCTCGAACAGCAGCGACTCGAGCCCGGCCGACGTGAACGGCGACCCCAGCTGGGTGCCGCCCGTCGCGATCGCGAACCAGTTCGCGAAGAAGCCTCGCGCGCCGAGCGCGGAGAAGCTGAAGAAGCCGCCGACGATCTGTTGGCTCACCGCCGCGATGATGAACAGCCCGACGCCGGAGCCGACGCCCCACTTGCTCACGATCTCGTCCATGAACAGGAGGAGGACGCCGCCGACGAAGATCTGCGCGAAGATCAGCGACTTAACGCCGAACGTCCCGATGCCGAGCGCCTGTCCGACGGCCGGATCCGCGGGCAGGAACTGCCCCGTGAACACCATCGGCGCGGCCGTCAGCGCCGTCACGATGATCACCAGCAGCTTCTGGAGGCCTTGGTACAGGACCTGGTCTCGCGGGTCGTCGGTGTCGAGGCCGAGCAGGTTCGCACCGCCCAACAGCTGGAGGACGATGGACGCCGTGACGATCGGTCCGATACCGACCTGCAACAGCGAGCCGGACGAGCCGGCGAGCACCGACCGGAACTGCCCGAAGAAGTCGGACCCCTGACCGACGGCCAACCCGAACGGGTTGATGTTGGTCAGGAAGAAGTAGACGACCAGGATGCCGGCCGTCCACGTGAGCTTCCGTCTGAACGGGACGTGACCCGCCGGTCGCTCCACGACGGGCATCCGAGAGAGCACCGGTTCGGCGGCCTCCTTCCAGCTCATGATTACGCCTCGTCAGTCTCGTCGTCTGAAGTGTTTTCTGATTCGGCAGCGGCTTCCTCGGCGCGCTCGGAGAGCGTCGCCTCGCCGCCAGCCTCCTCGATCAGTTCGACCGCACCGGCGGTGAACGCGTCGGCGGTGACGTGGAGCTCGCGGCGGACCTGTCCGCCGCCGAGCACCTTCACGACGTCGGCGTCGTAGCCGTCGTCGACGACGTCGCGCGCGTCGATGACGTACGCGTCGCCGTCCTCCTCGGCGAGGTCCTCCGCGGCGTACAGCGCCGCGTCCTCGTCGAGTTTCTGGACTTTGACCTCGAGGACTTCCGTCTGCGCGTCCTCGGGGCGCTTGAAGCCGTACTTACCGAGCGGTCCGTAGTTGTGGAACTCGTGTTTCGCGCGGCCGGCCGCGCCGCGGCCGCCGCGGTGACCGGCGCCGCGCCGGTTCTTGTGCGTTCCGCCGCCGTGGGTACGGGACCCGCGCTGTCGACGTTTCTTGCTCGTCATCGCATCGCCTCCAGGAGACCGTCGATCTCCTCGGTCGTGTGTTTCCCGAGCTCGCCGCCCTCGATCACGGGGTGTTTGATCCCCTCGTGACCGCCGCGGGGCGCGTGGAGCCGCAGCGTCGGAGAGAGCCCCTGATCGCGCAGGGTCGTCTCCTCGGCGACGAGCGCCTCGGCCAGCGCCTCCAAGTCGGCGTAGTCGGTGTTGTCGTCGATCCACTCGTCGTCGACGTCGGCCGAGCCCTCGAGGGGCTCGCCGCGCCGAGCGATAGTGGTCGCGACGGCGTCGACGCTCGGTTCCCCGAACGCGACGATGTCGTTCACCTTGGTGATCATCCCGCCGTACGAGTCCGTCTCCGGGACGAACGTCGCGTGGTTGACGCGCCCGATGTTCAGCATGTCGAGCGTGTCCTCGACGCCGTGCTCCAGGTTGACGTCGCCGCGGAGCTGTACGATCGCTTGCATCACTCGCTCACCTCGTCGTAGTGGACCTCGCGGGCGTGCTGCGGAGTGCGGGACTGCGCCGCGTTCTCCAGCGCGTTGAACGTCGCCTTCGCGAGGTTGACGGTCGTGCGGGTGTTGCCGTCGGAGTTCGTCCAGGCGTCCTCGACGCCGGCGAGCTCCAGAATGTTCCGGACCGTCTCCGCGGCCGCAAGGCCCAGCCCCTGCGGGGCGGGCTTGATCTCGACGGTGACGGAGCCGGCCTTACCCTTCGCCGTTCGGGTCAGGGAGTTCGTGCCGCCGGGCTGGTCCTCCCAGGACCCGGAGCCGCGGTCCACCTGGATGATGTTCAGCTTCGCGACGTCGATCGCCTTCTGGATGGCGCCGCCGACCTGGTCGTCCCGGGCCTGCGCGTAGCCGAGGTAGCCGTCGCGGTTGCCCACGGCGACCACGCAGCGGAACTTCACGCGGCGGCCGGAGTCGGTCATGCGCTGGACCATGTTGATGTCCAGCACCTCGTCTTCCAGCCCCGGGAGGAGCTGGTCGACGATCTCGGCCTCCTTCATCGGGAGGCCGGAGTCGAGCGCCTGTTCCATCGACGAGATGTCGCCGTTCTGTACCTTGCGGCCGAGTCGCGTCCGCGGTTCCCAGCCGTCGTTGTGTCTACTCATGGTCCTCCTGGATTGTCGCGAGCACGTCGTCGAAGTGCTCGGGTAAGTCGGCCGCGTCGAACTCGCCGCTGTACAGCGGCTCGTCGAGCTGGTCGTCGTACGCGGCGATGTGCTCGCCTCGCGTACGCGACCAGTCGGCCAGCACGCCGTCGTTGTGCGGGATCTCGAGGCCGGCGTCGATCGCTCCTTCCTGTACTGCAAACGTCTTGTTGCCGGGCGTCGCCGTGTTGAGCCCGATGTCGAGGACGGCCTCGTCGAGGCCGGCGTCGACTGCGCGAGCGCCCGCGAGGTACCCGGTGAGGTACGCGCTGGGAAGGTTGCCCGTGGGGGCGTCCCAGCCGTACTCCGCGAGGTCCTCGCTGGAGGCGGCCGCGTGGGTCTCGTCGCCGTCGGATCCGGGAGTCACCAGCTGCGCCCTGACGTGAGCGTTGCTCACCCGGGCGACCAGGCGAGGCTTGCCCGATTTCAGCAGGCGCAACCTCTGATGGTAATCCGTCCGGACCTCGCGGCGGCGCCGCATCGGCACCTTGTATCGTGGTCCTGTCGCCATTACTCTGTCACCTCGTAGCCGTACTGCGTCTGGATGTACGCCTCCAGTCGGGCGACGTCCTCGAACTCGCCACCGCTCGCCTTGTTGTAGAGCGTGCGGTACTCCGTGGCGTCGAGGACGTCCTCGTCGTCGCGGAGCTCCTTCAGGCGGGTCCGCATCGCGCGGATCCGCGCCTTCCAGTCGTCTTTCGTGTTCTGTCGCGCGCCGGCTTTCCCCTTCCGGGTACCGGCGCCGGACTTGTGTCCGTACGAGCGCTTCGCGGCGCGCTCGCGGGCCTGTCCGCGGGAGTTCGTTTTCGCGTCCTTCGCGCGGATCGTGCCCTGCTCGATGAGTTCGCGGACGTCCTCTCGCGTGATGGCGTCCTCGATCTCCTCCTGTGCCTCGGGGTCGAGCCAGACGCGGCCCTTGCCGACGTCCAGCTCGTCCGCTGCGAGCCGTTTCTGCGCTTTCAGGTCACTCATCGTCGACCTCCACTTCGACGTAGGTCGGGTTCAGCACGCGGATCTCGCGCTCCTCCGCCTCGTCTTCGATCAGTTCGCGCTTGCGACCGCCGACCTTCGAGGCGATCCGCACCGCCTGCGTGTCGCCGTCGACGCCTTCGAGATCGTCCGTGTTGTGCACGCGGACCTCCTCGAAGCCGCTCGGGTGCAGGTCGCGCGACGCCTTCGGCGACCGGAACCCAGCCTCGACGACGGGGCCCTTCGCCTTCATGCGCCGGCGCTGCTTGGAGAGCCCGCCGCGCGGCTTGCGCCACGACGTCGGGATCCGCTTTTTCTTGTGGTAGTCCTGCCGGTTGAACTGCGGTTTCCCCTCGCGGTGCTTCTGCGCGAGCGCGCGAGCGGTCTCGTCGTCCAGCTCCGGCGTCTTCTCGGCGTGACCGCGGGGGCGAAGCTCCGTCTCGACGTCCTCGTCGGCGGCGGCCTCGTCGGCCTCCTCCTCGTCCGTCTCGTCTTCGATTTCCGCGTCCGCCTCCTCGTCGACCTCCAGCCCGCCGACGTCGGCCTTGATACGCGCTGCGAGCGCGTTGCCGACGCCGTCGACCTCGGAGAGCTCCGACTGGGAGGCGGCCTTCACGTCCTCGACCGTCTCGTAGCCGGCCTCGCGAAGGGCGTCCGCCTTCGAGGGACCGACACCGCTGATGTCTTCCAGTTCTTCGGCCATTGGTTAGGCACCTCCGGTGGGCTTCTCGACGATGTACACGCCGTCCTGGAAGACGCGCGTGTCCTTGTCGGTCACCTTCGTCAGCTGTTCGATGTCGGCGGCGGTCTGCCCGACGGCCTCCTTGTCGGAGCCCGAGAGCGTGACCGTCTCGCCGTCGACCTGTACGTCCGTGTCCCCGCGGACCGGGGTGCGTCGCTGTGCTCGCTCGCCGAGGAAGTTCTCGATGACGACCTCGTCGCCCTCCACGGTCACCTGCATCGGGAAGTGGGCGTAGTACACTTCCATCGTGTACTCCCATCCCTCGGTGACGCCGTGGATCATGTTGGCGACGTGGCTCTCGAATGTGCCGACCGTGGCGTTCGTCTTCGCGTCCTCGTTCTCGGAGGCGATCGCGACGGCACCGTCCTCGACCGTGACCTCGACGTCGGGGTACCAGAGGCGTCGCGTGACGCTCCCGTTGGGACCCTCGACGGTGAGTTCGAGGTGGTCGGTCTCGGCGGAGACGTCGTCCGGAATTTCGATTTCGACTCTGTTCATTGTTAGTAGACGTATGCGATCACTTGGCCGCCGATGCCCTCTTCGCGGGCCTCGTAGTGGCTCATGACGCCGTGGCTCGTCGTGACGATGAGCGTCCCGTAGTCACGGGCGGGGAGGTACCGCTTCTCCCACTTCTCGAACTCGTCTGCGCCCGCGGAGTAGCGGGGCTTGACGGCGCCACACTCGTTGATCGCGCCTTTCAGTTCGACCTCGAACTTCCCGGCTTTCCCGTCGTCGACGTACTCGAAGCCGTCGACGTACCCGCGGTCGTAGAGGACCTCGAGGACGGAGCCGATGATGTTTGAGGCGGGCTCAACCGTGTACGACAGGTGGCCAACGCTCTCGGCGTTGTCCATGCCGGCGAGCGCGTTGGTGAATGGATCGTTTCCTGTCATGATCAGCTGTACTTCTCGAATCCCATGTCTCGGGCGACCTCGCGGAAACACTGCCGGCAGAGGTTGATGTCGTACTTGCCGACAAGCCCCTGCTCGCGGTCGCACCGCCGGCAGGTGTGCCGGGAGCCGGTGCGCTTCGCCGCGTGTTCGCCCGTGTCGTTGTTCGCTTCGCTCATTCCGTTACCTCTACGTCGAAGTTGGTCTCGAGGAACGCGGCCGCGTCCTCGACGGTCATCCGGTGTTTCGCGGGGATCGACGCCGTCGCCTTGTCCCGCTTCGACACGCGGTAGCCGGGCCGGACGATCGTCGTCGTCACGTCGAGCCCGTAGATGCCGATGTTGGGGTTGTACTCCTGGCTCGGGAAGTCGGTGTGGTCCTCGACCCCGAAGCTCAGGTTGCCCGTGTCGTCGAACTGACTCCGCGAGACGTCGACGACGTCGAGCGCGGTTGCGAGGAACTCGTGTGCGTCCTCGCCCCGCAGCGTCACCTTGACGCCGATCGGGTCGCCCTTGCGGATCCCGAACTCGGCTATGGTGCGCTTCGAGGTGGTCCGGACCGACTGCTGCTCCGTGATCTCCTCGATGATCTCCTCGGCGTCGGCGAGGGGTTCACCGCCCTGCCCGACGCCCATGTGGACGACGACCTTCTCGAGATACGGCTCGCGCATCTCGTGAGGGGCGCTCTCGGCTTCACTCATCCGAATCACCCGCCTCGTCGGCGTCGTCGCCGGTGAAGTTCTCGTCGATGACGACGAGGTACTCCTCGACCGTCTCGTAGCCGTCGTCGTCGTCGCCGACGAACACGGTGTTCGAGCCCGAGCCGAGCGTCACGTCGATGGCGTCGACCTCGCCGATCCGCCCGGCGTGCTGGCCGGCAACGGCGGTGACGAGGGCGCCCTCTTCGTACTCGAAGTGGGCGACGACCTCCTTGGTCTCGTTGTCGACGACGATCGAGTCCTTGGTGTCGTACGGTGTGTCCGCGTCGACGCGCACGTTCGTTCCGTCGTGGAGCGTCAACTGGACGGCGCCGCCGGGGACGACCGACTTGTTCGTGATCTTCCCGAGCCGGCTGCCCGCGGCCTCCTCGTCGACGGGGGTCAGCGCGAGCCGACCGCCCTCGTCGGGGAAGACGCGGAAGAACTCCCCGCGCTCGGGGAACGCCAGGATGTCGAACATCCCGATCGGACGCTGCTCGTCCGAGATTGCGTCGCCGTTGACGAGGACCGAGTCGTTGTTCAGCGCGTAGCGCGCCTCCTTCGTCGAGTCGACGTAACCGAGCACGTCCCGCAGCAGGACGACGAGCGGAACGCCCGCCTCACCGTGCGGGCCGGCGCCGGCCTTGACGGTGAATGTGTTCGTCTTTCGCTCGACCGGCCAGGAGTTCGGTACTGCCAGTCGCTTCTGATGTCGCGTCATTCGTTATCCTCCTGGAGCCGCGCCTCCCGGCGTTCGTCTTCCAGGTCCAGATCGGTCACCCGGACGTTGCTCGCCGGGATCGGACGGGGAACTTCCTCCCCGTCCGCCTTCTCGACGGTGACGTCCTCGACGGTGATCCGTTCCGCGGACAGGTCGACGGCGACGACTTCCGCCTCCGTCCCGGCCGCGTCGCCGCGAAGCACCTCGACGGTGTCGCCGGCGTTGACGCGGACGTTGCGCTGTCCGTACTCCTCGCGGAGCTCCTCCGTGAGGGTGGCTCGGACCTGGTTCTGCCGCTCGTGGAGCGGCGCGGTCTCCGACCGTTTTCGCTGTTTGCGTGGCTGTTTCGTCATGGTTAGACGATCATCGTCGCGGTCGAGGCGATGCTTCCGAATCGTTCGGCGACCTCGCGGGCGACGGGGCCCTTGATCTCAGTGCCCCGCGGCTCCTCGAGGTCGTCGATGATGACGGCCGCGTTGTCCTCGAACTTCACGCGGGTCCCGCTCGGACGGCGGATCGGCTTGCGCTGGCGGACGACGACCGCCTCCAGCACCTGCCGCCGCATCTCCGGGGTCCCTTTGGTGACCGAGACGGTCACCTTGTCGCCGATACCTGCCTTCGGGTGGCGGTTCTTCGTGCCGGAGTAGCCGGCGACGGAGATCACCTTCAGCTCACGCGCGCCGGTGTTGTCGGCGCACGTGATGAGCGAGCCCTTCGAGAGCCCCTGCGTGACGTCGGCCTTTAGCGCCTCCATCACTGATCACCCGACAGGTTCTCGACGACGACGTGGGACTTCGTCTTCGAGAGCGGTCGCGTTTCCGCGATCTTCACTTCGTCACCGACTTCGAGCGAGTCGAGCACGCCCGGCACGTGGGCCGGGATGCGCGAGCGACGCTTCATGTACCGATCGTATTTCGGTACGAACACGTCGTATTCTCGCTCGACGATGACGGTCTTTTCCATATCCGTCGACACGACCGTTCCCTCGCGGGTCTGGCCGCGGACGGAGAGCTGCCCGTGGAACGGGCACTTCTCGTAGTCGTAATCCTCCGGGTTGTCTGGCTCCGGAGGCGTGGGTACGTCGATTCCTATCGCCATTGTGTGACACCTCGTTCGGTGCGTTCGGCGGGTCGATGCCGCAACCGATCGCCATCCACCGTTACGTAGACCGCGTCTTTGCACTCGCCGCGGTGGCTCGCCGGACCCGCGTCGTCACCGGTGACGACGCTTGCGGACCCGGACGGGCCAGACTGACGGGGGCGGACCCCCGTAGTATCCGACCCGAGTTGGGACGCGGACCCCGACGACTGCGCGTCGCCGGCGGCTTCATCTGTGCGGACGGTCGGGACATCGACGACCGCGAACTCCAGCGTCGCGCCCGACTTGGGCACGCGCTTGTCCCCCGACGGCGTTCGGACCACGATGGTGCCGAACGTCTCGGACAGCACGCGGCCGGCGATGCCCGCGTGGGCGTCGCTGGCGGCGTCGGCCACCCGAACCGGGAGGCCGACGAGCTCGTGCCGGACGAGTGTGTCGGGGGATATCATCTTATTCGTCGTCGAAGTCGCCTTCTTCCTGCTGGATCGTCTTGATCCGCGCAATCGTCTTCTTCAGTTCCTTGACGCGGCCCGGACTCTCCGGCATGCCGCCGGCGGCGCGCTGCGCCTTCGAGTTGAGCAGCTCGGTCTCGAGCTCCTCGAGCTCGACCTGCCGCTCGGCCGCCGTCATGTCGCGGATCTCGTCTGTGTAGAGGATCGCCATTTACTCGTCCTCCTCTTCGTCGTCAGCGGCTTCCATCTCCGCGACGAGGTCCGCCGCCTCCGATTCGATCTCCTCGTCGAGCTCGTCGATGTCGTCCGCGTCGGCGTCGCCGACCGGCTCCTCGGGGGCGACATCGGTCGCCTCCGCGGCCGTGTCTTGCGTCTCCTCGACGACCTCCTCGACGACCTCCTCGTCGATGACGTCGGTGGGGTCGTCGTCGGGCACCTCGACGTCGTCGTCGGCGCCGACGTCCGGCACCTCCTCTGGCTCCTCTTCGAGGAGCGCTTCGACGCCTTCGTCGTCGCCCGCGGCGGCCTGCTCGACCTCCGGGACCTCGGCGTCCTCGCGGATATCGAAGTCGTCCGGGAGCTTCGCGCCCGGCGGGATGATCTTCACGTTGACGCCGATCGTCCCGAGCTTCATCACCGCGACGCCCTGGCCGTGGTCGACGACCTCCTCCGCGGGCTCGCCGTTGTGCTTGATGTAGCCGCGGTTGAACTTCTCGACGCGCGAACGCGCGCCGGTGACCTTCCCGGACAGGACGATTTCGGCGCCCAGCGCGCCGGCGTCCATGATCCGGTCGATCGTCGTGTGACCGGCCTTCCGGAAGTACCAGCCGCGTTCGAGAGCGTTCGCGAGACGGTCCGCGACGATCTGGGCGTTCAGGTCGGGCTCGTCGACCTCCTGAACGTCGATCTGCGGGTCGTCCATGTCGAAGCGGTCCTCGAGCTCGGTGGTGATCTTGCGGATGTTCTTCCCGCCTTTCCCGATCACCATGCCGGGCTTTTCGGCCTTCAGCACGATCTGCGTGCCCATCGGCGTCTTGGCGACGTCCATGCCGCCGTAGCCGGCTCGGCCGAGCTCGTCCGCGAAGAACTCGTTGATCTGTGAACGGCGCAGGCCGTCCTCGATGAATTGGTGTTCGTCAGCCATTATTCGTCGGCCTCCGGGTCCTCGATGATGAGTTCGACGTCGGCGAGCGTGGTGTTCCACTGGGTGGCGCCCGCGGCTCGCGGGTTCCGCCCGGGTCGCTCACCGACCTTGTGGGGGGCGACGTGTTTGATGACCATCTCGTCGCCGTCGAATCCCTGTTCTGTCGCGTTGTTCTTGACGTTCTCCAGGAGCTTGAGGAAGTCCTTGGCGGCCTTCTCGGGGTAGCGGCCCGCGTCCCAGCCGTCGATGTCGGAGCGGTGGCCCGCGCCGGCGTTGTGCTGGCGCATCGGCACCGAGGTCTCCTCGTCGATGACTTCCTGGAGGAACTCCTCGGCGTCGGCGACGGTCTCGCCTTTGATCTCCCGGGAGATCTCCTTGCTGTCCTTCACGCTGATGGGCCGGTCGCGGAGCATCCCCTTGGCGGTGGTCTCCGGGTCGGCCTCGACGCTGTAGTTGATTCCCATGGGTTACTTGAGCGGCACGAACTTCGAGGACCGGGTCGCGCCGATGCCGGCCTGACCGTGTTCGACGGTGCTTCGCGTGAGGTGGAACTCGCCCAGGTAGTGTCCGATCATCTGGGGTTCGACCTGCACGCGCTCGAAGCTGTGTCCGTTGTACACGGAGAAGGTGACGCCGACGAACTCCGGAAGGATCGGCATGTCGCGCAGATGCGTCCGGATCGGATCGTCCGCCGTCGTCTCCTTGTCGCGGGTTCGGGCCTTCTCCAGCAGCTTCTGCTGTTCGGTGCCGAGGCCGCGAACGATGCTTCGCCGCTGGCGTGCGGGGAGCAGTTCCGCGACGTCTTCGACGTCCATCTCCTGCAGCTCGTCGAGCGAGTGACCGCGGTAGGCGAACTCCTTGCCCTCGCGGCCGGTTCGGTAGTTGGAACTCATTTGTTGCCACCTCGTCCGGTGCGCTTGGATGCGATGTCACCCACTTTGCGTCCCGGCGGGGCGTCCCGCGAGACGGACTTCGGCTGTCCGGGGTGTTGGCGACCGCCCCCGCCGAAGGGGTGGTCGACGGCGTTCATCGCGACGCCGCGCACGCGCGGGTATTTCGTCCCGCGCGCCTTCATCTTGTGGTACTTGTTGCCGGCCTTGACGAATGGCTTCTCCGTCCGGCCGCCGCCCGCGACCACGCCGATCGTGGCGCGGCACTGCGGGTCGAGCCGCTTCACTTCCCCGCTGGGGAGCTGGACGACCGCGACGTCGCGGTCGTGAGTGAGGAGCGTCGCGGACACGCCGGAGGCGCGCGCGAACTTCCCGCCGTCCCCGCGGTTGCTCTCGACGTTACAGACCGGAACGCCCTCGGGGATTTCGGCCAGCGGGAGCGTGTTCCCGGGCTTGATCTCCGCGCTCACGCCGACCTGAATCGTCTCGCCCACGCGCACGCCTTCCGGCGCGAGCACGAGCCGACGGTCGTCGTCCTCGAACTCGATCTCCGCGAGCGGAGCCGAGCGGGCCGGGTCGTGTTCGATCCCGACGATCTCGCCGGTGATCGTGTCCACGTCTTCGAGCTTCTTGTGCGACAGTTCCGCCTTATAGCGGTGGGAGGGGGCCCGGAACGTCGGGCCGCCGCGTCCACGCCGCTGTCCTTGGATTCGTCGTCCCATATCAGAACACCCCGATGCGCGAGGCGATTTCGGTCGCGTCGTCGTCCTCGGAGAGCGTGACCGTCGCCTTCTTCTTCCCCTTCGAGGTCACCTGCGTGTTCACGTCGGTGACGGTGACGTCGTAGCGGTCTTGGACCTCCTCGCGGACCTCGGGCTTCGTCGCGTCGATGTCGACGAGGAACAGCAGCTTGTTCTTGAAGTCCATCTCGTTCATCGCCTGCTCGGTGACGAGCGGGTGCTCGATGATGGAGTTCATCGGTCTGCCACCTCCTCGATCGCGCTCTCGGTCCACAGCGTGAGTCGTCCCGGGTGTCCGCCCGGCGCGAGGTCCTCAGCGTTGACCTCGCCCGCGGTCGCGACGTCGACGCCCGAGAGATTCCGGGCGGCGCGGGACGGCTCCTCGCTGGTGACGACGAGGACGGACTTGGGTTGGCTGTACTTGCGACCGCGGGTCTTCCCGCGGCCGGACCGCACGGAGCGGCCCTCCTCGGCGCGCTCGATGTCGGCGTCGGCGCCGACGGCCTCCAGCACGCCCAGGGCCTCCTGGGTCTTCTGTAAGTCCTCGAACTCGTCGGAGACGACGAGCGGGAGCGCCAGGTCGTCGTCGAACGCGTGACCGCGCTCGGCGACGAGCTCGGCGTCGGTGGTGGCCGCGACGGCCGACCGGATCGCGAGCTGTCGCTCCTTGTCGTTCAGTTTCTTCGTCTGGTCCTTCTCGGCCTTCGGCGGGTGCGCGGCGCGGCCCGAGACGGCGCTCGGGACGCGGCGGGCGACGTTCTCGGAGCGCGGGATGTGCGCGAGCCCGCGCCCGGAGCCGAACGACTCCGCGGGGGTTCGCAGCCCGGCGAACTCGTCGGCACCGTAGGCCTGCTTCCGGTTAGCCTGTGCGGCGGAGACCGCTCGACCGATGAGGTCCGGTCGGAACGCGGTCTCGAAGATCGCCGGCAGCTCGACGCTGCCCGCGTCCCCGCCGTCCAGGTCGTGTACTGTTGCGTTCATGTATTATCCCTGGTTGGATGCGGTGGATACGTACCGGACCTCGGGGTCGAGGCGCGGCTGGTCGTTCGGCCGGATGGCCGGGCGGAACCGAAGCAGGCGCTGGTCCGGACCGGGCAGCGAGCCCTTGATGAGCGCGTACTCGCCGTCGACCTCGCCGTAGTTGACGAAGCCGCCGTCGACGGAGGCGTCGTCGCCCTCGCCGAAGTCGATGAGGCGCTTGTTGAGCTCGGTGCGCTGGTGGTAGCCGGTCTGCCCCTGCTGGGGAACGGTGGAGCGAACGCGGGAGGGGTTCCACGGACCGAGGTTACCGATCCGGCGCCGCCATCCCTGGCGGGCGTGTTTGCCCTTCCGCTTCTGCACGCCCCAGCGCTTGACGGGACCCTGCGTCCCCTTCCCCTTCGTGATGCCCGAGACGTCGGTGTACTGACCGGCGCGGAAGACGTCGCCGAACTCGTGGGCGCCGCCCTCCCCGACGAGGTCGAGCCCGAACTCGACGCGCTCCTCGAGGGAGCCGCCGCCGACTCGGGTCTCCATGACGTCGGGCTTCTTCTTGGGGATGTTCGCGAGCTCCGAGGGGACGGTGTGAGTGATGACGCGGACGTCGTCGACGACGCCGTCGTCGAGCAACGCGCGAAGCTCCTCTGCGTCCTCCTCGAAGGTGTTCTCCGCCGGGAGGTCGAGCGCGCGATCGAGCTCCTCGTGGAACTCGGTCGCCCAGACCTCTTCGACCGGCTTCTTTCCGTACGCCGTCTGTTCGTAGGCGCGCAGGGCCACCGCGTACATCGGCGGCGTCTCGACGACGGTGACGGGAACGGACTCTTCCATTCCCTCACGCGGCGAGTTGGCCTCGTCGTTGACCATAACGACGTGCGTCATTCCGGCCTTGTAGCCGGCGAACCCCTGCAGTGCGGGGGCTCCGTCGTCGTCGGGCCACGAGCGAATGCGCGGGACCTCTCGGTCGGCGCGGGTCCGTGGGCCGTAACCCAGCGAGCCTTTTCTCGGTCGGTTTGGTTGTGCCATGTGTTTACTCCGTGAGTGTGAGCGAGCCGAGAGTCACGAACAGAGCCTCCTCCGTTCGGACGACCTCGCTGCTCTGTGCCGGGATCGTATTCAGCCAGAGGTCGAACCCCGGATCGGGTTCGACCGGACGGCCGTCGGCGACGGCCGCCCGAATGTCGTCGGGCGAAAGCCCGAGCATCTCCGGAAGCCCCCGCTCGGGCGCGCCGAAGGCGACGGCGTAGCCGCCGGCCTCCCGCGCGTCCGAGACGATGCCGCCGAGCCGCGAGACGGAGAGTTCCTCCCCGTGTCGCGACGTCGCGACGGCCAGTCCGTCGCCGGCGAGCGCTTCCGACAGGTCCGCGTTCACGACCTGGAAGCCCGCCTCGGGCTTCCCGGTGATGCGGGCGCGGACCGGTTCTCTCGAAGAGACCCTGATGGTGACGCGCTCCCCCTGCTCGACCTCCATTCCGGAGGGGACGAGCAGGGAGATCGGGTGTTCCCGCAGCGGGGAATTGACCCGGACGCGGCCTTCAGGTCCGACCTCGGTCACGAGTCCCTGTGTTTTCGACTCTTCCCCGCTAGGGGTCGAGCCGGTCCGCCACGGCACGCGGAGCGGCGGGAGCACGCCGGCGTACCGGAGTTCGTCGCGCTCCCCCCAGAGGTCCTTCCGGAGCTCCGGAGGGGTCGCGGCGTACCCCAGCACGGTCCGAACGTACTCGCCGCCCCGTCGCCGCTCGCCTTCCGCGTCTGGGAAGACGACCAGTCGATCCGCCCGGAACACCGCCGCCGCGCGGGCGACGTAACCGAGTTTGCGAGTCGCCTCGCGGTCGTCCTCGGCCTCCCGGACGACCGAAGACGGAATACAGATCGTGAGTCCGTCTTCGGTACGCATCGTGGCGAGACTGTACCCCTCGATTTCGGACGGCACCGTAAAAGGATAGCGGTCCCGTTTCCGGGCTGTGCCGCGTTCACACGGGGTCTGACGGGCGTTTCGACCCGTCGGATCGAGAGAGTCTATCACACGGATCGGGTCGAACCGAGATCGCTCAAGACGATCCGAGGCCGCCCGAAACGATCCGAGGCCGCCCAAAACGATCCGAGGCCTGGAGCGACACGGGGCGGCCGAGCCGATCCGGCGCTATCGCTCCGACGAGTCCCCGACGACGTCGCCGTTCCCGTCCACGGTGAGCGCGAGCTCGTCGCCGTCGACCGAGAACGTCAGCGTGGCCCGGAGGGGATCCGTCGACCGGACCGCCTCGTCGTACTCGTTGAGGAACCGGTCGAGGCGGAGGACCGACCGGGGCGAGAACGGGTCGAGCCCGTGATCGAGCATGAACCCCAACAGCTCCGGCGACGACAGGAGCCCGGGTCCGGCGGCGCACCCCATCTCGTAGGGGCAGTTGGGACACGACGCCTTCAGCAGCACCGCGAACCGGGACCGGCAGTTCGAGCAGACGCCGTCGCGCTCGTGGTCCGCGCAGGCGTCCAGTTCGGTCTCGACGGACGCCGCGCAACGCGGGCAGATCCCGGAGCCGACGGCGAGCAGTTCGAGGTTCGTCCACGCGTGGGCGGCGCGGAGCACCTCGCCCGGCGTTCGCCCCCGGAGCCCCGCCGGGGGAAACGGGAGCCGGCCGAGGTATCCCGACGCCGTCTCCTCGGGGCCGCCGACCCGGCCCCACGAGCGGTCCCACCGGCTCTCGCACGCCGGGCAGAACACCTCGACGCTGCCGTCGCGCCACTGGATCTCCAGCGGTCGCTCGCAGGTCGGACAGCGGTCCTCGACCGGCGTCCGGTCGAGCTCCGGGTCGTCGGTGACCGCCCCGGAGCGGATCGCTTCGACGACGCGTCGGCCCGGGTGGTCCAGCGCGTAGCCGTCCGCGGTCTTCCGGACGAAGTGGCCGCGGAGCTCGCCGAGGTGGTAGTTGAACCTCGCCGTGTCGTCGACGGGGAGCCGGTCGTACAGCTCTGAGAAGGCGAGCGGCTCAGCGGCGTCGCCGAGGGCGCGCAGGATCCGCACCCGGACCTCGTCGCCGAGCGCGGCAAACGCCTCGTCGGGCGACAGCCGACCGTCCGGACGCTCCTCGGTCATCGTGATACCCCGTCGGTCCGCCTCATGTAAAGAGCCTGTCGTGGCGTGCGCCCGTCACGCGCCGAGACAGACGCCCGTCCCGGGCACGCACACCGGCCGAGGGTCCCAGTCGTCGGCACGCTTTCGGAGCCGCCGAGCGATCGGCCGCGCCCCGTAGTACACGGCGAGGGCGGCGCTCGCGACCCCCGCGCTCGCGACCGGGTACGAGGCGGCGACGAGGACCCCGAGCATGGCCGCGACCAACAGCGCCGATCCGCGCACCGTCGGTGGCGGCCCCCGCGGGGGGTTCGATGCGTCGCGTCGCGTCCGCGTTCCGTCGGGTCTCATGCGGTCGATGCTACGCGCCGCGAGGGAATAAGTGTAATCTGAACGATGTTTTTGTAGGGAAAGCTACGTAAATTCGTTTGAGTAAGCCGGCACGAGTCGGACCGCGCTTCAGGCCGGGACGATCCGGACGACCGGCGCGTCGGGGTCGTCGACGGCGACGTAGAGGTGGCCCGTCGACGGCTCGACCGCGATCGCGCGCATGCGCCACTCCCGGTCGTCGAGCAGGGGGTCGCGCTCGGTGACGTCGGCCTCGGCGGCGCCCGCGCCCTCGACCGTGAACCGGCCGAGGTACTGCGCCGCGAGCGTGCCGGCGAACAGGTCGCCCCGCCACGCGGGAAACGCGTCGCCGTCGTAGAAGACCGCCCCGCTCGGGGGGAACCCGCCGGAGCCGCAGGGCCAGTAGTGGACCGGCGCGACGACGTCGCCGCGCTCGTCGTGGCCCGGTGCGAGGGGGTCGTCGGTGCCGTACCGGCACGCCTCGCTCGCTACCGGCCAGCCGTAGTTGCCGCCGCGTTCGACGACGTTGATCTCGTCGCCGTCCTCCTCGCCGTGCTCGCACTGCCAGACCGCCCCCGTCTCGGGCCGGACGGCCATCGCCTGCGGGTTCCGATGGCCGTAGCTGTACACCGCGTCCGACGCGTCCGGGTCGTCGGCGAACGGGTTGTCCGGGTGGGCGTCGCCGTCGGGCGTCAGCCGGAGGGTCGCCCCGAGCTCGTTCGACGGGTCCTGCGAGACGTGGTCCGGGCCGAACTCGGTGTCGCGCCGGTCCCCGACGGTGACGAACAGCGCGCCGTCGGGGCCGAACGTCGCGCGCGAGCCGAAGTGCAGGTCCGTGTCGCGGAACGGCTCGGCGACGCGGACCGCCTCGAACCCCGAGAGCGCCGGGGGGTCCGGGTCGAGGCGGCCGGCGCCGACGTGGGTCGTCGCGCCGCTCCCGTCGGCGGGAGAGTCCTCCGCGGCCGCCGAGTACGTGAGGTACACGCGGCGGTCGTCCGGGTAGTCGGGGTGGACCGCGACGTCGAGCAGCCCGCCTTGTCCCGCCGCGAACACGTCGGGCGCGCCCGCGACGGACTCGACGGTTCCCGATCCGGGGTCGACGAGCGAGAGCCGGCCGGGCCGCTCGGTGACGAGGAGGCGCCCGTCGCCGGGGAGGAAGGCGAGCCCCCACGGGTCCTCGAACCCCTCCGCGACGCGCTCGACCGCGTACTCGACGTCGTCGCCGTCGTCCGGGAGGGCGTCGTCGCCGTCATCGGTGCCGCCGTCGGTTCCGGTGCCGCCGCCGTCCGCGCCGTCGTCGGCGCCTCCGCCGCCGAGACAGCCGGCGGTCGAGAGGACGGCGAGCCCGCCGGTCGCTCGGAGGACGCTGCGTCTGTCGGCGAGGTGGGCGGATCGGCGCGTCATGTGGGTCGTCTCGTCTCCGTCTTGGTCGGGAGCCCGATGACGCTTCCGGCGTGCGGTCCGGGCGGGGAGGCCCGCCAGCCCGGCCTGCGTTCGGAACCCTTATATCTCCGACTCGGGCTATGTGCAGATGCGAAGCACGCACCGGTAGTGTAGTGGTATCACGCAACCTTGCCATGGTTGCAACCCGAGTTCAAATCTCGGCCGGTGCACTCTTTTCAGTCGTGCACCGCCCTGACTCCCCGCTCGTTTCACTCGCGGGGAGTCTCGGCCGGTGCATTTTCTAACTGACTCCGTCAGTCAGCGTTCGCTTCACTCCGTTCAGCGAACTCGCGAACGAAGTGAGAGAAATCACCGAGTGATTTGAACGCTATCAGTCGCGCGCAGCGAACGGAGTGAGCGAAATCACCGAGTGATGTGAACGCTATCAGTTACTTATGAATCGTTGCCGGCGCGGTGAACACCGCCAAAGCCCGCACCTCACGCCTCCC
>NZ_NHPG01000138.1:0-80448 GCF_002252965.1 Halorubrum sp. Ea1 | reverse complement strand
GTTCACCAACCGACTGACTATACTTAGTGTCAGCAAGGACATCCATAGAATTGATATAATTCTATCCCACTCAGCACTTATCTTTTATGGAATATTAATATTCAAATGAACTGTTAAAAATAAGTTACATTCATTGTACAGCGAATGTTGGCTTCCTTCTCCCCCATAGTGAGGCGGAAGATCCGCTTCTGGTTTCAAACACACTGCTGACCGTACGGGTAGTGTTTAGATAAATTGATTCCATGCGAAGGCGAACGCTTGTAACCAATTTTCGGCGGTGCTCAATTTGATATGGCTAAACGCATTTGGAAATTAGTTTGTTCGGCATTTTACTTCACGAAAGACACGTTCGACGGCAGTCTGATTCTCATGTGTGACATGTTGGAATCGGAGTCGGTGACAATGGCAGGCCGCCTGCAACCACGGAGCAACGTCGACGAGAAAGAGCGCGTCGTCAACCTGATGTTTCTCACACAATTCCGAGAGAAACATCGAGGAGATCGCGCTGGTTCTTCTCGGATAGTGCCGGACATAGAGCAGGCGGTTTGTGTCAGGATCGACGGCAGCGTGCAGCTAATATCGTTCAGGATCGAGCTGAATCACCGTTTTCACCGACCGCAACGTGATTCGGGTTGGCACCATCTGTCGACTGTAGACCGGCCTTCTGTACCCACCAATGGATAGTAGCTCGATGACGGTCGACACCTAACCTCTCAAAAATTGAAACGGTATCCGAAAGTGAGAGTCCAGCCAAATGGAGTCGACTACCGAGCTTTATCGCCGACTCGGGTGTCGCTTCTCGCTCCAGAAAATCTAATTCGATACAACCGTTATTACCGCTGAGGCGGTCGAAACTAAGGATGAACCACTCGATCTTTTGACCGCCCCATTCTTCGACCTTATCTCAACACCGCCACTACGTCCAGTCCGACTTTCCAAATCTGTCGAACAACAAGCTTCAGATCGTAGGTGAACGACTGGTGTTTGACGTACTGCAGATCAAACCGTAACTTCTCTTCTGGGTCCGTGCTTTTCGCGCCGTTCACCTGTGCAAGCCCGGTGAGCCCCGGCTTAACGAACCATCGCTTCCGCCACGACTGTTCTTGAGCCTCTAATAACGATTCTTCTTCGGTCCACACTGCACGCGGCCCGACAACGCTCATGTTACCGACCAAGATCGACCATAGTTGTGGAATCTCGTCGAGATGCGTTTGGCGTAACACCCTTCCCACACGTGTGATCCGGTCATTCACTTCATCAGCCACCGGCTCAACGGATTCTCCCTCTGGAACCATCGTCCGGAACTTGAACACTTCGAACGTCTCACCGAACACCGCAGTGCGCTCTTGACTGTAGAGAATTGGCCCCCCATCATCGAGCTTGATTGCCAGCGCAATTCCGCAGATGACGGGACTCAACACAACCAACCCAACCACCGAGAACATAACGTCAAAGCCACGCTTGAGCATGTGGTCTTGGATGTCCCACGGCTCGACATCAACGCTGACGAGCGTCCCCATATCGGTATCAGCGGTCAACACCCGATCAGCGTGATCACGGTGGACAAGCACGTCAACGCCATGTTCGTAACAGGCATCGAGTGCTCCAAAGAACTCAGCTCGGTCCGTGTGCTCAAAAGCTAACACGGCCGTGTCGACGTCATACTCGACGAGCACATCCTCGATCCGAGAGAGCCCGCCCAGTCGGCCGAGCCCACTAAGCTGGGCACCGCCGTCTGCTACAGCCGCCACCGGCTTCGACGACCGATTGCTCAAAAAAGCACTCGTGGGACAGAGATACCCGATAAACGGGATCTCGACATCAGCAGCGAGTTTGTCGATCGCGTCCGGATCATCGCCGACAATAATCGCCCGTTCAGCATCACCGTTTGGCCGCCGACGAATCCACACAAACCAGGCGGGTAACATCACGAGCAACAGTGGCGTGACCGCGATAAGCGTCGCCCGCGGCAGCCGATAGGTATAATCAAAATACCCGATGGCAGCAAGCGTCAACACCGCGACTAGCACCCGCTTTTGGGTGAGCGCAACCGTATCGAGAATACGTCGGGGCCGTGGCTTGTACAACGGGAGAAACGCCCCGGTGACGATAACAACCGTCGTCGCCATCTCGAAGACGAGTTCAGCACCCATCGGGGCATCCACTGCGAGTCGCCCAACGACTGGCAGCCGGGTGAGAAGCGCATGGACAACAACGCTGTTTGCAACCGCAACAGCGAGGGCAGTAATGACTGCGACACCGCCGACGCTGCGCAACCGGTACTGCCACCCGGAGAGCATTAGCCATAGGTTTGACTGACAGTGTATAAATGGACTGCGATGACGCTGACGCTGGCGGAGTAGGGTCAAAATAGGGTGTACCGAATCTCGGCTGATGATTTGTGTTGCAGACCGCGAGTGTGTCTTACAGAGAATGATATCATCAATTCACTATGTCTTGATGAAGCCTCAGCTACGGATACCCGCCTCAGTAACCGTGATTAGAAACTATCAGAGAGCAGCCGTGGACTGAAACGTCAACGTCAATATGGAAACTCACATCGAAATGTGAGAGCCCACGTGATATCGTGAGTCCTGATCAAATCGATGAGAGCCGACCCTCAGAGGATATTCAACAAATACCAAAAAATAGAGTAATTACACACCATCCAAACAGTCATCCGTTCATGAAACTTGGAAAACACTTTTGTTTGAGCGATCAGAGTTAATATTCGCATGGAAGCCCCAACAAGGAAACTTCTCGCAGTCCTCCTGGCTGCAGTGATGCTGAGCTCCGTCGTGGGGATGGTCGGAGCACAGGAACTGCGGCCACAAGTCGCTTCACCGATGAACGCTGACGCCACGGTCACGTTTAGTGATCAACCCACAGACAGCACCTCCGTTACAGTCGATTCCGTGAATATGTCTGATGGCGGGTTTGTGGTGATCCACGATGACAGCCTGCTTGAGGGAGATGTCACCGGCAGTGTGATTGGCGTCTCGGAGTACCTCGAACCTGGAGAAACTGAGAACGTCTCAGTCACGCTGTTCGATGGCGTGCCCGGAGCAACGTTCAACCAGACGGCACTCACCGACAACCAGACGCTAATTGCGATGCCGCATCGCGATAGGAACGCCAACGAAACGTACGACTTTGTCGCAACGAACGGCTCCGCGGACGGCCCGTATCTCGCCAACGAAACGGCGGTTACTGATGCGGCGAACGTCACCGTCGAATCCACACAGACGACCGGTGAATCGTTCGCCGTCGCCGATCTGACGGCCCCAACAGTCATCGAACAGGGCGACACGCTCGAGGTCACAGCGACCATCGAGAATCCCAACGATGCGGCGGACACCCAAACCGTCGAGTACCGATTTAACGGGAATGTTACGTTCCGTGAGGAGGTTCGTCTCGAGGCTGGTGAGACGACGATGATCAATGCCTCGGTCAACACGTCGGAGCTTGTGTCAGACACGTACATCCACGGCGTGTACACGCAAGCAGACGGCCAACCTGCCCAAGTGCAGGTCGTTGATGAGATTGCCTCCTTCAGAGTCACAGGTCTTAGCGCACCCGCCTCTGTGACCACCGACGATACTGTCACAGTTGAGGCCACCATCCAAAACCCCAACACCTTCGGCATTGACCAACCGGTCGAATTCAGGTTCGACGGCGATCTCGTTGAGACACAAAACGTCGATCTTGACGCCGAGAGCTCAACGACCGTACAGTTCGAGATCAACACCGAGGGAACCACCCCAGGAACGTACATCCACAGCATCTTTTCGAACGACTTCGGACAGGATGCGATCATCACCGTCGAAGCTCCGGACGACGCGCCCCCGACAGACGGTGAGGACGACGGTGATGGTGACGACGGCGACGATGCTGAAGACGGTGAGGACGCCGAAGACGGCAACGATGCTGAGAACGGTGACGATACCGAAGATGGCGACGATAGCGCAGGAGAAAACGGAGACGAGGCTGATGATGGTGATGAGAGCGATGACGGTACCGACAGTGATGACGGTGCCGACGAAGATACCAGTGAAACTGACGACGGAACCGACGGCGACGACGGGGCTGACGGAGACGATGCCACAGACGGTGACGACGAAGCGAACGGGGAGAATACAGAGAACGGCGACGACAGCGATAGCAGCGATGACGGAACCGATGACGGGAATGATGACGGCACCACCAGCGAAGATGGTGACGACCAGCAGTCGGACTCTCCTGAGGACGGGTAGCTAGCCCCCGTTCACAGGGGCTCTCCTGCAACCGGCGTCCTTCTCCACATACGCTATTGTACAACAAAAACAGACACGGTACTGTCATCGGAGCGAAAAGAAGGTGCGTGGAACACGAGAGAGACGAGGTTCAGACGTGTGTGGTCACTCAATCGACTGTGCCGTCGATCACCGCTGTTTCAGCCTCTAACGCTCGCACCTCGATCCCGCGCCACTCACCATCCACGCCAACGAGCGCCTCCGCATACCCCAACTCCTCGTTCCCCGGCACGGCCTCTTGGACGAACCGCTTCTGGGCGTGATTCAACCCAAACTCGTTGGCCCACTCCTCATCCATCCCATCCAGCCGGTGGAACTGCTTGATCGCACACTGATCAAGGATCATCTCGGCTTCGGGGCGCTCAAAGAACTCATCGACCGTCTGGGTGACTAGCTGGATCGACAGATCGTGGTGGCGGTGATGCCGAAAGATTGTCTCAAGGAAGGCGAGATTCTCGGCATCCCGCAACACGTACCGCGCCTCATCGATCACGAAGACGACCTCTTTTTCGGTCTGTTTCGCCCGCTCGTACACGAGTGAGATGAGCAGCTGCATCACGAGGCTGGTGCGGCCTCCAACCCGCCCCTCCTGCTGAGCGAGATCCAGATAGATGAGATCCGTTGCCTGAAAGTCGACCTCACTCGCCCGCCCCAGATGCGCGAACTGCCCGTCCGGGGCAAACGGCCGCAGCTGGTCGATGAGCCACGTCGCGTCCGCTTGGAGCTTCTCGGCTTCTGCGTCGGTACGTAAAATGTACTCACCGGGAGCATCCACAATCCCCTCGAGGACGTCGATCACGTCGCGGAGGGTTGGACTCGCCCTATCGTGGGTTGTCACGTCCTCAGTAATCCCAGCCTCGTGATACGCCGTCTCGACGGCCACCTCGAGAGTCGTCCGCCGGTCACCCAGTGTAATCCCGCGATGCGCAAAGAAGTTCGCGAGAAAGCTCAACACCCGCTCTTTCTTTTCGGTAAAGGGACTCGCATCGGCTCCTAACTGCTCACGCACGTGAGCGGGCGTCGGCGTGATCTCCAAGGGATTGATCCCGAGCGTGCCACCCACCGTGATCCGCCGAGCATCCACCGCCTCCGCGACGCCAGCCCAGTCGTTGAGCGGTTCGAGGATCACACCAATCCGATCCTCATGGTGGGCCACCGACCGGATGAACCGCTGTTTGGCGCTGAAACTCTTGCCCGAGCCCGGATCCCCCACGGTAAACGTCGCGTACCCGTTCTCGCGCGCAAACGGATCGACCACCACTGGCGTGTCCGTGTGGCGGTGCACACCCAGTTCAACTCCATCAGACTCCAAGAGGGTGGGCCGGTGTGGCGACGCCAACAGCGCGCCCACCGCGCCGCTCACACACGTCGTAGTGCGGTCGAGTTTCACTCCGCCGAGTGGCGCCGCACTCCGTAGCGCTCGGTCTTGGGCACAGATCGCGGTTTTCGGCGCGAGCTCCGCCGGCTGCTCGCGGAGCGTCCGCTTCACGCGGCGCAGATTCTGATCGAGGGTCTCCCGATCGGCGGCCCGAACCGTCACAAACAGTCCCTGCGAAAACACCCGGGCACCCGCCTCGACAGCGCGATACATCGCGGCCGCTTCGCTGGCGCGGTCCTGCAGATACGTGCTCCGAACGCTCGATTCGAGATCTGCATCCACTTTCAGATCGTCGGCGGCTGCCTGGAGCTGGTCGAGTGCCCGCTCCTGATCACGGGGCCTGATGTGGGCAGTGACGTGAAACCGGACGTCGGTTAACGTGAACAGCTCGCTGAGATATCCATCGCTCGGACAATCCGGCCAGTCGGCGATATACAGCGTGGTCGTCCACTCATCACCGACCCGTGCGCGGCGACTCTCCCACTCAACGGCCGCCAGCGCCACCACCCAAACGGCGAGCCGGTGGCCCCACTGGAGCGAGCGCATGGGTGGCTACCAGGGAGTGAGCTCAACACACTCCGCGAGCGGGAGGTTCATCACGCTGCCCGCGACTGTGTACAGGGGCCCGAGGACGACCAGAATCACTGTCGATCGCAGCGCCGTCCGCTTGTGGCGTTTGAGCCCCTCGCGCTGTTCGGGCCGGAACGTGAACAGCTCGATCAGTGAGTCGGCCTGCCACACAATGACCAACCCAAGCAACCCGACGGCGGTGGTCAGCTGGAAAAACCCGGAGATCATGCTGGGCAGCCGATCGACCTCACAGACGGCACTCTCCTGGGCCGCTGCTGGCTCAACAGCGACGACCGCGACGATCAGACAAACCTACTGCAACGCGGCGACAGACCGCGCGAACCGGCACACGGGAGGGATCTGCTGGAGGGTCGGTGGCGGACATAACTTGGCATGAGGTGGCTGGGTCGTGCTACCACACAACAATGACACTGTGCAAGCATCAAATAATAAATTTTGTGTTTAGTAATATATGAATACATGAATTGTCGTTCACGATTCTAGAATATTAACCAACAGCGGCCAAAAATCGATGTTAGTGTTGGTTAAGGCCCGGTCGCAGGAGGGAGCCGATCTGGGCTGATGGCGCTTCCAGAGATGGTCGGTATGTGGGTACGGGGCGGCGCTGGCGGCGCCAAGAGCCACCCACTCAGTGTCACGCTCGTGTAGTGACACGGTGACAAACTGGAGCGCACGGTTGGCCCGCTCACAGACGGGCGGCGCGAGTCGATGGAATCGACCTTTCGTGGCCGGGACCACTCTCCCGAGATCCTGTGTGTCAGGGACGTTCCCCGCCGCACAACAAGCGTGGCCAGCCGCGTGAAAGGGCACAACGCGACCCCGCCTCCGGAGTCAACCGAGCTGGCACCCCAAGAGTTCGGAGCTCGTGGCACACGGAGTCAACAGCAACCGGAGACGGAGAAATCAGGCGACCCCCCGAGGACGTGGACTGTATCACAATGCTGGTGCCCGCCCAGTCACATACTTCAAGAAGATGATACTTTTATACTGCACTGGCCGATCACCCCCCATATCGTGGGGGTGGTACTGCTGATTTGGTTGGTCAGCACGCTGGTACGCTGTCCGTCAGCGTGGTCCACCTACCAGCAGCGGGTCGCGACGGCGCCTGGAACAGCCCGCTGCCGGCTGGGGATTGGCCACGACTGCATGTGGGAGCACCCAGTGTACGGTGGTGGCTCAGGGCTCCTGTCGCCGACGACTCCAGCGTGGACAGCTGTGTCACCCGTTTGTACACGAAATATTGCGGGCGGGAGAAGGCTACTGACACCACTCAATTTTGTGTGCGACAGCCCATCGTACGGGCGAATGGTGAATAATCGTCTATGAGGAGGAGGGGTTGAGCGCTCTGTTCAGGGTGCGATCTGGTGGCGCCCAGATGACGTACCATGTGCTGCGATTCGGTGGTGACCGATACGTGAGTGACCACCCGGCGAACATTGGACACACGTGTGTGGGTTCAGGTAGCCGTCCAGACAGATACGTGCCGTTGTCGGTCGCGACTCAAGCCATAGTTATATGTAGCCCCTCCGGAGTCAGTGATATGCTGAAGCGCTCACTGCAGTGTCGCCGTGACAGCGCACGTTCGTGAGCGCCTCAGCTTCTTCACTGCTGACACCACTACTACCTGAAGAGATGCGGCTGTGTAGCTGCTAGCCTCGGTGGTCACGAGCAATCCGTCCGTTCACAATGGCCACCACCCTGTTGTTGGCTCCTCGTGGGCTTCTTCAAGCTCGTACCGGCGCTCACGTTCCGCCTGCAACTCTCGACGGAGCCGTTCGTTTTCGGCGAGCAGCGCCTCCACCCGGTCGGTGAGCTCGACGATTCGCTCACGCCGCGCGTGGACACGCTCTGGGGTCGTTGGACATGCAGACCTCTCATCCACCTGCGGATGTTCCGGTGAATCAGACTCCGGCTCGGATGGGGCAGTTGACGGTCTGCTGTCCTGTGGGGACCCGTCAGTCGCGGCGGTAGGCTCCGTCGCAGGAGCGGCGCTGTCTGTGGCGGCCGTCGTTGGTGTCTCGCCGTTGCCGCCCGAAGAGGTGGTCGACTCGGGTGGCGTATATTCCTCATCAGTGCGGGCGATCGCGCGCTCTATCGTTTTTTCGCCGTAGGTACTCCCGTCGGCGTAATGTACCGCATCCCACTTGTCACGGGCGAGTCCGGAGCGACGAAACAGCCGATCAATGCGGTGGGCATCGCAGCCGGTCCAAAACGCGAGCAGCCGACACAGCGCCATATCTGCCTCCGAGTGACTCTCATAGCCGCTCGTGGTACCGTTCCACAGCCGCGTGAACTTCTCGCCGTTGGCGGCGTGTCGTGCACGCTCAAGCAGCTCCTCGTCTGAAAGCGTAGCCGCTCCGGATGTGCTGGTCGCTGTGTCGCCGGGTGTGGTGTCGGTCGTGGCTGTGCGGGGTGCGGCCGCCGATCCGTCTGTAGTGCCGGCTGACTCTGCAGTTGCGTCCGCCAGCTCTGTCGCATGGAGCCTGTCGACGACATCAGAGCGTGCTGTAATTGTGGTGGGTGTTGACGCGACGTGATCCCCGGTTACGGTAAAGAAGCGCGAGCGTTCGTACAGCTCGAGGTCGCCGGCTCGGTTCCGGCCCTCAGGGAGGGTCCCGGTGACAAGGATGTGATATCCGGTTCCCGAGGGGCTCACTTCAGTGTACGACTCAAGCTGATCGATGATCTGATCGGCCCACTCGGTGGGCGCACCTGTCTCGGTATCTCGGCAATCGTCAAGATCGATCCCGATGAGCGGATCGTCGGCGGTGAACACGAAGCCGAGCCCCTCCACACTGGTTGTCGTGACGGCCTCTCGGGCAGTCTGAAACGAGCACCATGTCTCGGGGTTGGTCGTTGACGCAAACTGCGTCGTGCCGGGGATAATCGGCACTTTGGTGGGTTTATTGTCGCGTTGGTGGGGCCGCCAACAGACCCACTGGTCCCGGTCGACGAGCGCTGCTGGAAGGGCATCAGCGGTAGGCGGGAGTCCCATCGCAATCGTGGGGCACGTTCACACGCCAGGCGCAAATAAATGCCGTCACGACGACACTATAGAATGTCCCGTCTCATCTCGACTTGCAGTGTACTGGAGCTCGCTGTTCTGAGGTGACCGAACGGATCAGCCAGACCGCATGTCCACAGGGTGTGATCAAAACTCCGTGCTAGCTAGGTGTTGGTTGAACTGGCCTACCGCTCAGCACAGTGGTGGCCCACTGCCATCTATCACCAACAGCAGTGCTAGCGAGAGTCGGTGCCCGCATGGTAGGGGATGTACTCCCGTGTGTCGGCCGGACTGGGACGGATCCCAAGCGTGGCGCGAAGGCCGACGATGTGGTCCGAGCGGTCGGTGGTCGCAAACAGATCGATAACGGTGTGTGGTGGCCTCCCGGGACTGTGGGGGACGGGCCGACTGGATCGCATCGAGTCAGAACACCATAATCTATTCATGAGATGCCTCATGTAATGTCATTAGGGACCATTGGTCCCTGCTGGGAGCGGGTTTCCCTCCCCCTCACCAAACCCGCACTCCCTTCGAGCGGAGCGCTACCGGCTACCGATTCTGCCTGTCGTCGGACGGGTATCGCGAAGCGCCCGGGCTGTCCCCACCCGGGTCAGAGGCACACCGGCCTCAAAACGTGACAAGAAACAGAGTCGTTATTCGTCCACCACGACCAGCGACGAATACGCTCACAACTTGACCACCTCCCGCGCCTGAAGACGCGGGAATCCCATCAGTCGTGGGGTGCTGACGCATCGTCCAGATGTGTATCCCGCACCGACTGGAACGTGTACACGTCGGTGAGCCTGGGCTGGTCAATCGTGAACACGGCAGGACGGGTCTGTTCGCCGTAGGTTTTCTGTACTCGTGGCTCGCCGTCCGGTGGCGTGTTGAGCGCCGTAATGAGGTCATGGGCGGCTTCACGGTTTTTCACGATCCAGATGGCGGCGTCCGGCTTTTGGGCGGCCAGCTTATCGTAATCCTCGGGGACGGCCCGGGTGACGTCGTGGTTGATGCGTTCGGCCTCCAGAGCGGCGACAACGTCGCCCGCTTCGTCGACGGCGGCCGCATCAAGCCGCCCCTCGGGCACCTCGTAGTACTGCTCAACGGTGACCGCTGGTGAGTCCGGCGCTTCAACGTACTCGGCCGCCAAGAGTTGCGTCCCAACCTCGACCATCGCCACATGCAGACTCGACTCACTGAGGTCGCCGGCGCCAGCGCCGTGGGCAACCCCCTCACGGTGGCGGACGCCAATCGCATCGCGACCGTCTGGGGTGACTGTGTACAGCGTGTGTGGATACCGACAGTCACGGCTGATGAGGCCAGCCTCGCGCAGCTCATCGAGCTCGTCCGCATCAATTCCCACGTACTCGCCGAGCCGACGCATGCTGTCGCGGGTGATGTCGTATTCGAGCGCTGGGTCGTACTGCCCCTGATGGGCCGAATAGACGGCCTGCAGAAAGCGGAGGCCGGCGTCGCTAATCGGGCTCTCCTGGCGTTCCGCGTACGTGAGCTTGAGTGGCAGAGCACAGATCGGACAGTTATCGCGATCCACCGACTCGGGGTCGTGACAACAGCTGATCGCCGCCCGCAATCCGTCGGGAGCGGGATCATAGCGGGTCTCACAGGCGACACAAGCGAGTGCGTGGCGCTGCTCATCGTACATCACCGGATCAGGCAACCGCTTGGTGTACGGGAGCGCCGAGTCAATCCGTGACGGCTCGGTCGTGCTCGTGTCTGTTGGGTCAGTACCCGTGTCGGTGTCGCCTGAGCCGGTCGTCGCCTGAGTAGTCTGCAGGTCAAGCCCGTACGCGGTGCGGGTCCGGTCGCGACACGTGTCGATCCGCGCGGCAGCCGTGGTTTCGCGCGCCGGCCGGAATCCGTCGCTGTCCGGATGCCCCGGTGGAAGCGGCGCGCTCGCGAGCAGAAACGGTGCGGGTGGCGTCTCGTTGAACGGCGCCGGCAGCCGCACCAGCCACTCGCCACGTGAGAGGGCGCGCAGCCGGTTGCCGATTGCCGCGGGATCCTGCGCTGCGGTCGCGAGCCGCGTTGTGAGCGCGTCATCGACGGGAACGCTCCCGGTGACGATAGTGGAGACGTTGTTGAGCAGCTCCAGATACGCCGCCTCATCACGCACCCGCAGCTGGCCCGGGAACTGCGTCGCCAGCGTGACGCTACAGCCGAACGAGCGGGACTGGGCCAGCAGGTCACCGACGATTCCCGAGGCGACGAGTTGGGCCGCCTCCTCGAGATACAGATTGACGAGTGGGCGATCGCTGGGGTCCGTCGTTTGGGCGCGCCGGCGCAGCGCAGTCCACAGCTTCGAGAGCACCGTCCGGGTGAGCGCCTGCTGGCTCGCCGTGCGAAGCCCGCCCGTATCGATGATGACGACCGCATCCTCGTCGATCACCGCCCGCAGATCGAACTGTGGATCGCCATCCACGGGGACGTGATCAAAGAGGTGGCCCAGCCGTTCGTCGAGCGGGATCTTCTCGATACGGTTGTGGACACCCTGGAGCAGCTCGTCAAACGATTGTTGGGTGTTGGCGGCGACATTGTACAGCATCGATTGGAGCTCGTCATCGACCACCGGCGGGGGCTCGCCGGTCTCATGGAAGCGGGCGGCCGCTTGTTGGAGCTCGCGGTGCGCGAACGCGTCGCTCCCATGGACGGGATCGAACAGCGCCTTCACCAGCTGGCGGATGATATCGGGCGAGCGCACCGCCTGGTAGAACCGCTCCTCGCCCATGATCCCGGCGAGAATTTCGATATAATGATCCGTGCAATCCTCGACCGCCGTTGCTCGGTCAATCCCCGCAGCGAGCTGTGGCCGGATGTCGAAAAACGAGATGGCGGGCAGCGTCGTCGCACAATCAAAGTAGTAGACGTCCTCGAGGGTGCCGTACTCGGCGTAGTGCGCGCGGAGATACGCCTCGGCCATCGTGTCGCCTTTCGGCGTGATGAGAACCTCGGCGCCGTCCGTGGCCGCGTGATTCGCGAGCAGCCCCGTGATCAGACTCGTGGATTTCCCCGAGCCCGTCTTGCCGAACCACGCCACATGCAGCGACTGCAAGCTCGGCGGGACCGCGATCGAGTCGGCGACGGGCTCGCCGTCCTGATCGAGGGGTTGGCCGAGTGTGAGCCCGGGCGTCTGATACCGGGTGAGCTGGCCGTCCGGCGGCGGTGGGAGAGCAGTGCGATCAGCGGTGGGCGGCGCGACGGCGCGGCTCCCGCTTGCGGTGAGCGCAGTGCCATCGACGAGGCCAAACGCGGGGGCACTCGCCGCGTCAGCGACAATCCCGCGGCTACGGTTGCGCGTCCACGGAAGCTTGTTAGTGAGCGTGTTATAGGCAGGCTCGTGGACAGCCCGGTCGCGGATCGCTGTCGCGACCGCGGCTGGGTCCGCTGTCTCCACTCGTCCCGCAATTGTGTAGTAGCGGCCGGACAGTTCGGTGAGTGCACCGGCGAGCCGCTCAGCGATTGCGGGTGCATCGGCACCCCACACCAGAGACCGGGCGTTGACAACGAAGGCGTGTTGCGGGTCGGTGTCGGTGAGTGCATCGATGCGTCCACCGGCCGGATCGGCAGCTGCGCTCGTGGTCTCGGTGTCCACCTCGATTTCGCCAACGAGATCAGCCATCACGCGGCTCGCTGGGGTATCCCGGCCCGTCTCCAGCTGGTGGATCCGATCGCGGACGGTCCCCCGGTAGTCGCGAAACGGCTGACACACCGCTTGGTAGGTCGCCCCACCCCGCGTGTCAGCCAGCGTTTCCGCGATTGCGGCGATCGGGAGGCGGGCGTCATCGCTGTCCGTAAACGCGTCGAGCGGCGTCAGGCGGGTTTGCCAGTCGGCACGGCGGTCGGCATCACCCACCCACTCGACGGCGGCGACGTCGTCACCCGTGGGCGCACCGTCGCCATCGAGATCGGGGACCGCAGGCGGTGTAGCCGGGGTCAGTTCGTACTCGTTCGGACAGGCCGTCCGCACTACCTCACGAAGCGTCTCAGTCGAGATCTCCGTGACACCAACGTACAGCTTGAGCGTGCCAGGCGTCTCACGTGGACTGTGGAGCCGCCACTCGATCGTGGGCTGTGGTGAGGCCCCCAGAAGGCGATCCCGCCAGCTGGCGGTGGATCGGGTGGTGAGCCCGTGGAGGCGTCGAAACCCCTGCTCGACCGTCGCGGCTGTCAGTGGAGTGTCTGTCGGGCGTATCCGGAGGTGGGTGTGATCCGGGGACTCTGTGTCTGTGGGGGTGTCAGTACGCCCCATAGTGTGATAATTGTTCGCACGATAATTCAAGAAACTTACGCCAGAAGACAGCGTGGATCAAACGAGGTGATAGTGTGTTTCTGTTTGAGGTGGCTCCGCTTTTCTTTCGCATCTCCGCACAGCAAACCACATCGCCGGCGAGTGTGTCCGGCTGCCAAATTGTGATATTTCTCTCAGTCGAGTACTGCTGTGGGCTGTTTCGCTCCATGTTCTATCAGCTCAGCATCAAACGATACAAGGGCCGCATCAGTCGCGTCAGCTGCCGTAAGGATCATTGCATCCATCGGGTACAACAGGGTTTCTGATTGTACCCGGTTAGCGGCCATCATATCGGAGGCGTCTGGGAACGTGACTGTCATCCGTGCAGTGATTCGATCTTCGATGGCATCGATTCGATCACGCTCGCCGCTTCTTTTTGCTCAGTACGCTCCGTAGCTCCATGAGACTGAGAACGGAGACTAATGGGTCATCGATTTCATCGAGGAGTGCAACAGCCTCTTCGGACCGATTTGTATCCCGGGCAACGGCTGCGACGAGAACGTTCGTGTCAAGAAGAACTCTCATAGCCGTTCGCGAACGTCGCGAACAGCCGCAACGGCGTCGACATCGACGTCAAGACCCAACTCCGACAGTGCCAGTCCGATCGGAATCTCTTCGTCATCATCAGGATCTGAGGAGACAAATTCCTCGAAATTATCTGAAGTGAGGCTCATATCCGGGGTTAGGTACCAATTTTCAAAAGAGTACTGGTCGGATCCACCTCTATCTGACGGTGGGTAGTACGTATCATCCTGGTTTGTGGCGCTCCCGAGGGATGGGAGCGCCCATGGTTGAATCCCAGTCCGCGAGCGGGCACGTCACGTTCGGTGACGTTGACGCCCGCGCCGATCAGATGGATCAGGCGATCGATCAGTGGCTCAGCGAGCTCGTCGACGCCGTCGACGAGGCGCGTGCCAGCGAGCAGTTCCAGCGGTGGCTCGACGTCCAAAGTCAGTTCCACGACTACTCCCACCGAAATACGCTGCTTATCGCGTTGCAGTGTCCTGAGGCGACGAAAGTCGCGGGGTACCGCACGTGGCAAGACGAATTTAACCGGCAGGTTACGGAAGGTGAATCCGCGATCTGGATCTGGGCACCGCTGATCTCGCCGCAGTGTCCCGAGTGTCACAACAGTCCCTCGTATCACGAGGAGACTGACTGTGCGTACGACGAGACACCGCCCGATGAGTGGGACGAGGGCGTGGTCGGATTCAAACCCGTTCCCGTCTTCGATGTCTCACAGACGGAGGGCGAGCCGCTGCCTGAGTTGGAGACAGCTGCGACGGGCGAGGCCGATAAGCTGGTAGGTGCGTTGCTCACGGCGGCTGATACGCTCAGCGTGACCGTCGACGTGGTGAGTGCTGATGCGTGGGCGCACGGTGATGCGGATGGTGTATGTCGCCATGTCGATGACAGACCCCACATTCAGGTGCAGGAGGCAGCGCCCGCTGCGGTGGCGGGGACGCTCATCCACGAGTACGCGCACGCCCTGCTCCATGATCCGGCGGACACTGTCGATCGCGAAGCGCGCGAACTCGAGGCCGAGGCGGTCGCGTACGTGGTCGGCCGGCACTATGACTTAGAAATGGACGGGTCGGGGCTGTATCTTGCGGCGTGGAGCGACAACGACACCAACCAACTCCTCGAGCGATGTGAGCGGATCCGGGAAACAAGTATCACGGTGATCAGAGCGATTGCCGACCAGAGCGGCTTCCCCGGTCGTGACTAGCCGTGAGTCCAAGCTGACGACGGCCAGACGATTTATTCACCAGCCTGAGAAGGCATGTGTATGAGTGGTATCGAACTTCGCGATGAGACGCTATACGTAAAGCGGGCGCCGAATCAGCTGGACGAGCTGGCACTTGCGTTCTCAGCAATTCTCGATCGAATCGGAATCGAGCACGTGTACATCGCCGGGTACGTGTCGATCCTCGCAGGGCGGGCACGCTCAACCGAGGACGTCGACGTGCTCATTGAGCCGGTCGATGAGCCAACGGCAGACGAGCTTGCGACGACACTGAAAACGGAGGGGTATTGGGGGCCGGCGATGCCGCTCACGTCGATGTACGAGATGTTTTCGAACGGCGAGCCGATCTGGGTCGCGCCAACCGATCAGATCACTCCGCATCTTGAAGTGAAGATTGTCGACGATGAGTTTGACCACGCGTCGCTCTCCAACGCAATCTCAGCCCAGATCGATGGCGAATCGATCCCAATTGGCCCGCTAGAGCTCCAGATCGCGTATAAACTGTATCTTGGTGCCCAGAAAGATATCGAAGACGCGGTCCATCTGTACACCCTCTTTGAGGAAACGCTTAGTGCGTCCCGGCTCGAAACGTGGGTACATCGACTCGATGTCGACGCCGAATATGACCGACTCAGAGACGCCTGATCAGCTCGATGCGAAACACGACCGCAATCGTGAGCAACGCATCGCGGCGATCAAACGCTGGGTAACGTACATTCAGTCAGAGCCGCCTGAGGTGTGGGGGCCACAACAGAATGCGGTGGTCAACGGGCAACTCACCGCTGCCCAGCACGTGGCAACCTCAGCCGCCCATCAGCAGCATGTGGCCGACGTTGCCCAAGATATTCTTGCGATCCAAGACGAGGGCAGCGACGGAGCAGGTTCGCGAGACGATCGCTAGTCGATCTGGGAACTGTCGCCGGTTGCTGGAGATCTGTGCTCAGGAACCGAGTCTGATTAATAGGTTTCGACCGGGACGCCCAGGCGGTTGAAATCCTCGACGTTGTCTGTGAGGACTGCGTCATCGAGGAGGTCAGCCATCGCAGCGATGTAACCATCATTCGCCCCGACACCCGCGTTTGTGCCAGCACGGTCATCTGCCGCCGCGAGGAGTTCACCAGCTCGCCGCGCGATCTCGTCATCAACTTCGATACGGGGATATCCCAGCAGGCGATTGCGCAGCGCCTGTTCGGTGGTGGTGCTGCGAGCTGTAGCGACCCCATAGTACGCCTCCGCGACCACCGGCGTCGGCAACCACTGCATCTCGCCGTTTTCGACGAGTTCTGCACCTTTCGAGAACGCATCCGGATCTTCTGCCATGAGGTCGAAGAGGTACGATGAATCGATGATCATTCGGTGGTGTCACCGGCTTCGAAAGTGGCCTGGGCAGCGTTTAGACGATCGCGGTCACGCCCGCGGAGCTTCTGGACCGCCTCTTTGGCTGCTTCGGCTTCTCCCTCGGTCAGGAGCCCGGCAACGTCGCCAGGGTGGGGACCACGTGTCATGCGACGAAGCGTCTCTTCCATCGTTTCGTCGCCTTTGTTGTGTGCAGTCAGCCACTCGTGGTATTCCTCCGATACTCGAATGGTTTTGACCATGAGATATATTGAGATATATGTGTTTAAGAATGTTATGGCGTAGATTGTATCTATATTCGAATGAAATTTGTGCTCGTATCTCCTACCAATCTCGCCACTCCAACGTCGGGGTAGCACCCTCGCAGTCTGCTGGCTGGCTCGGCCTTTCGTATCGGTTTGTGGGGTGCCCTGAAGGAGTGGCCACCATGTCCAATCAGGCCACATCTCCGGATCAGTCCGGGATCGAGACGAGGCGTACCGAGACGGTTGAGATGACCACAACGGATCAGGTCGCGCAGTATCTGATCGAAGACCAGATGGTGGATCTCACGGACGCGATCCGTGAGGCTGTCCAGAACGGAGTTGACAGTCCTGGATCGTCGCGGGTTCTGGTGAGCGTCACGCCCGAACAGACCGTCGTCTGTGATGACGGTGCGGGCGTCGATTTGGGTAGTGACGAGGGAACGCGGGATCTCTCCGTGCTGGGCGCCGGGACGAAAGACCGGGCGGACGACACCACTCTCGGCGAGTGGGGGATCGGGACGGGTGCGATCATCGCGAAGGGCGCGGTGCGCATCTGGAGCGGCCAGCACGCGCTCTGTTTTGATTATCAAGATCACCGCGAGACGGGCCCGTTCGCAGATGTGGCTGGGCGTGAGGGGGTCGTCGTCGAGACGCCCCATACGTTCGACGGCGTCTGCGTGACTATCGACCATTACACGAGCGAGGTGCCCAACACAGACAGCTACCGGTGGCGCCGCATCTACGAACGTCTCCGCGAGCGGTTCGCGTATCTCACGTTCCGGACTGACGTCGACATTGTCGTCAACGGGGAGCCCGTCGATCGTGGGCATCCGTTCGAGACCGTTGCCGACAGCCGGGTGGACGTGACGCGTGAGACCGACAACGCGTATCTGGCACTCAAGCCTGCACCTGAAGACGGGCTGGATGTGTACAGCAACGGGCTGTACGTGACCACCGATCACGATATCGGCGTCGGTGGCGTTGTCGTCACGAAAGGAAACCTGACGCTGAACTTCGGCCGGACAGCGATCCAGTCGGGCTGTGACCGGTGGGGCCGGATCCAAGAGGCGATCGCTGACGCCCGGATCGAGCTGTACGACCAAGTTGACGATGACGCACTCGACGGTCAAACACGCGCCAAAATGGCCGAACTCCTGGTCAGCGACGAGACGCTGCGCGAGCGCTGGCGCGATCGCGATCTCTTCCAGCTGGTGACGGAGACCCCGGTGAGTCTTGCCCGGATTCACGCCGCCCCACAGATCGCGTGTCAAGAGGGCGCCAGTCACGGCGCGGATGCACTCGTCGAGCGGGGGGCGGTTATCCTCGATACAACCGATCCAGCAACGAAGCGGCTGGCGTCAGCGGCACGCGATAGTGCCACTGACATCGCGTTGCCATCGCGGTTTGACGTCGCGACGCGCGCCGAAGAAGCGGGCGTCTGGCAGGGGTACAACCGGCTCGCAGACACCGAGCTGTCCACACGGCAGGCGCGGTATCTGTTGTTCGCGCGAGCGCTCGCCGATGCGATCGGGATCGATCGGACAATCCACTGGGGTGAGGCCACTGCAGACGCGTGGACAGACGGCCGCACCCGGATTGTGGTGACGGATTCGGCGGTGACGAGCGCGAAACGCGCCGTGTGGACCCACGATCTCTTTCTCACGCTGTGTCACGAGGCCGCCCATGACCGATCAGACAAGCGCCGGACTGCGCATGGACGCCGGTTCGAGAGTCGGTTTCGCGAGCTCGTCGAGGATCCCGAGATGCGGGCGGCGTACTCCGAGCTGGTGACAGCAGTCCACGAGCGAGGGTTCCAGCCGGTGTTTCGCGAACGCGGGGTCTCGCTCAGCTAGCGTGGGGGTTGTGTGGCTCCCAACGGGTGGGAGCCATGTTAGACCAGTCAGTGACGGTTCTGTTCGATCGTCCCGTTCGCCTGCTCGATCGGTCGACTTGGGGGTCGTGTCCCCATCCACCGAGAGCGCGATCACAGTATACCACGCAACGAGGGCAACTCGTCGCCTGTGAACGCTGTGGGCGGATGCAACCGGGAGAGTGGTGATGGCGACCTACGAGGAGTGTCCACGCTGTGGGGCGCAGGTTGCGATCGTCGTCGTGCGTGGTCCACAGACCGCGATCTGTCGCCCATGTGGGCATCGGGTGTTGCCGCCTCGGGGTGAGTAGCACCGAGACAACGCTCACAATGTACACACAATGAGCAGCGACAAGAAGCGCGTCCAGTTTCGGGCGCCACACCGACTTATTGACCAAACCGATGCGCTCGCAGATGTCCTTGGTGAGGATCGCACGGATATCCTCGTGACCGCCCTCCGCGAGTATCTCCAGGAGGCTACCCATGACGACACACTCACCCAGGAAATCGCAGCCGCCTACTACGATGAGAAGATCTCGTTTGCGCAACTCAAAGCGCTCGTTGGTGCCGAGGAGGCGGCGAATCTCCGCGTGTTGAAACAGCAGTTGGATGAAGACTTCATCGACGAGGTTGCCGACGCATAGATGTCCCGGCTTGTCGCTGACGCCTCCGCGCTCGTGAGTCTCGGGATCGTCGCTACCGCCGACTCTGGTCCACTCGGGCTCGCCCTTTCCCGATACGACGTCGTTGTCCCAACCGCAGTTATGAGGGAGCTCAAAGACGTTGCCTCGTACGAGGATGTCCACGGCCGTGCTGCGACCGCCGTTCTCGATCGCACTGCTGAGTTTGCACAACAGTCTGTGGTGCTCGATGCTGGGTTTCCACTCGATGATGGAGAGAACGCTGCTGTCACCCTTGCGAACGACCTCAACGCCGCGCTGTTGCTCTGTGACGAATTCACTCAACTCGGTCTCATTCATGCGTCGCTCGCTGATACTCAGCTTGTCACGACGCCAACGTTATTGTCAATTCTCGTCCGCACCGACCAGCTGGCAGCAGCCGATGCACGGACGCTCCTCGATGAGATAAGCGCTGCTCGCAGTTGGGACACGAACAGCTACGTACAACGGGCCCGCTCATTGCTTGAAGACGCGTAATCTCGCACCGTCCCGGATCACGCGGCAGCCATAGCGGACCGACAGTAGGTTTCTGGCTCGCCGCGATGGGCGCCGGCGAGCCAATCGCCGGCGTGATTCGATGTCGACACGGTGTCAACTCCGATTCGTCCGTGCCCTCAACGATGGCCGGACAACCGATCCGACCGATCCAGTCGCACAGGTGTACACCCACTCCGACGGATATCCCGAGGGGGTCCTCGGACGCCTCTACCAGCTCAAGCAGCTGCTGGAGGCGACGAGGAGCGTGCGGGGGCCAGCGTACGCGGCCGCCCAGTACGTGTTCCTTGAGAAGCTGCGGTCAATGGCGCTGTATCTGGACCCGACGCGGAGCCCGGAGCGGCGCCTCGACGTGTCCTCACCCGCTGACGTCTGTGACCCGAGTCGGATGCAACATCTGTCCCAGCCGCTGTTTCTGCTCGGGCACGGACTCGAGGATCCGCGACAGGGGATCCACGGCGACGAGGCGTATCTGTACATCGTCGCGATCCCACCCTACGAGATCGAGCACGTCGAGCCACCAGCGTGGCAGGTGGCCGTGAGCGAGGCATGTGGCTTCCCGCGGTGGGATGCCCAGACTGACGAGGCATTTGGTGAGGCCACGTGGGAGTTTGAGGGGCCGCTCGTGGAAGCGATTGAGCGCTTCGACGGGTGAATCCTCCCCGCGCTGAGGCGCGAGGCTTTCTCCTCTATTCTCCGGTACAGCGATTGTGAAATGTACCGATACGGGCGACAGCCCGTGACCGTTCGGAGACGACAGCGCTACCCGTCACTTGATGTCGTGTGCCCGCTGTGGCCGGCTGCCACCCTGTCTTTTAAGTACTTATCGGCCTAATAATTGATTGAAAACGATATGGACCCGGCCATCTCGAGTGACGCAGGCACGTCTTCGGATCTCCTTGTCGAACTCGTCGAGACACTCGAGGCCAATGGGCTGCCGAGTGATTCGTATCAGCTCTATGATTCCGTTGACGTGGAGGCACTCGTGCAACTGGTCGAGTCATCTGCGAGCGATGTCGAGGTCCGAGTCACCGTCGAGGGGATTCACCTCTCCATCACAGCGGATGGCGTCGATGTCGTCGACACGTCGGCTGTCGTACTACCACAGTAGCTGGGCGACCTCATCGAGACCACATTCTCTGGGAGATCCGCGACCGGGGTTGCCCCATGCGCAGTGGGTGAGATGGCGAATTCGTAGCGAGCATCGCACATTTCCCTCGATGCCACCTTTCGTGCCACAGACCAGCGTGATACCACTACTCCACACCGAGCTCGCGTACGGCGTCGGCTGAATTCGTGACCCCGGTGTCTGACGCGGTGACGCGCCCGTCAATGACGGCGGCGAGAACGTCCCAGAGCTCCTCGGACACGAGAAATTATGTCTCAGGCGCTGTCGTCTTCAACGCTGAACTGTGTGTATTCACTTACCGTATTCAAGACGACATTCGTATTCGACTGCTGAACATCTGCATCAGCCACGATCCGTTTGATCTGGTCGTTCATGTCGCCGGTATCCCGGAATTTGCCTATCGCGATGATGTCGTAATTCCCTGTTGTCTCGTAGACGCTCACGATTTGGGGTTCGTTGTCGAGTGTGTCCGTAATCTCTGGGAGCCCCGGCCCCTCCACTTTAAGCTGGAGAACTGCGGTCACGTCGTAGCCGAGCTGTTCGTAGTTAATAATTGGAGTATACCCGTCAATGGCCCCCGCTTGCTCCAGATCGTCTAAATGGTTCGACACGGTCGTCACGGAGACATCAAGCTGATCAGCAAGACTCCGCAAACTCGCACGCCCGTTTCCAAGAAGTGCAGTTACCAACTCAGTGTCGAGGTCGTCGTACGCCATTGTTTGCCCCTCTCTTTGAACGCGGCTTAATAGTGGACGGTTCCACCAAACACTGCAGACGCCGCGACCTCAAGGAGCATCTCGTCGCGACGCCGGCGGAGTGACCCCAACACGCTTTACTGATTCGTTGTAATCTATAATCAAGAACGACCCGTGTCACGCACCTCAAACCGCGCCGACGGCGACATCGTCCGCGACTTCCTCTCGGTCGCAGACCTCCTCGCAGAGCCACAGCTCGCCAAGCTGTACGCGTACCTCGCCCGGGAGGGGGAGGCGACAGTTCAGAACGTGATGGACGACCTCGAGCTCGCCCAGGGGACCGCTTACAGCTACGTCAACCGGCTCGTCGACGCCGGCGTCCTCACTGTCACCGACGACGAACAGCCGCGCCGGTACGCCGCCCGTGAGATCGACCTGACTGTAACGACGGCCGCCGGCGACCGCGAGTACACGATCACACCGGCGCTCATCGACGCCGTCGGCCGCCGCGAGACGAACGCCGACATCGATACCTACATCGACCGCCACGGCGTGGCTGGCCTTGCGACGGCGCTCACCTACGCGACCGCCCGCGAACGCGGCGAGGTGACCCACCGGCTGATGGCGGAGGATCTGGACATCTCGCCGCTGGCTACGGAGATGATCCTCCAAGCGCTCCGGCCCGTCGTCCACGAACACTGTGAGATCGATGCAGACGTACGTCATGATACAGAAGAGGGTGCGAACGGATGAACATCGAACCGATTGGTCGGACCCACGTGACGCAGCGCTTTGTTTATCGGCGTTCCATGGAGGAAACTGATGGAACTCAGTGACGACACGCTCACGGTGTCACGGGAGCTCTCAGCACTCGACAAAGACGTCCTTGAGTTCACAGGGATTCTCGACGCCTGCGACGTTAACTACGTCATCGTCAGTGGGTACGTCGCGATCCTCACTGGACGATCTCGATCGACCGAGGACATCGACGTTATTCTGGAGTCATTATCCGAAGCGGAGACTGAGCAATTGGTTACGGAACTCAAAGATCGAGAATACTGGGGGATGGCAATGCCACTTGCTGAGATGTATTCGATGCTGAGCGAGGGCAGCCGAATCCGAATTGCTGAGGACGGAGAGATGTACCCGAACTTCGAAACTTGGTTTGTTTCAAACGACGTTGAGCGTGAGGGCCTCTCGAATCCTCTCACGGTGACATTTGATGAGGGGCAGATCGAGATCAGCCCGCTTGAACTCCAAATTGCATACAAACTCCGACTTGCACAGGCTGCAGACAGCCTCAGCGGAAAGGATTTCGAGGATGCACTTCACCTGTACCTGACGTTCGAGGAACGATTTAACACGGAGCAGCTCGAAACGTACGTCAACGAGCTTGGAGTAGAGGACTACTATGCTGAACTCAAACGAGTTTGAAGACGATCACTGCCGGAACACCGAGCAACGGCGAGTGATGATCAAACGATGGGCCGAGTACGTTCGGACCCACGACGACGAGGATTGGTCGCGCCAGCAGAACCGCCTCATCGACTCGCAGCTCCAGTCGGCAAACGACATGGCTGCCGCGGGCGAGACGGATCCAGTTCGGTTTGTAGCCGCTCGAGATCGGCTTCGCGACCGATGAGCGGGGGAGACCGGCTTCCAAAGGCGATCGCAACGACGTACTACAATGCCGGAGTCACCGGTAACCAGCTCACAGGCCTCATTGGTGCCACGTCCGCCACGCGCCTCCGGCTTCTCAAAGCGGATCTCGAAGACGACCCGCTCGATCTCGCTGCCCCCGACGATATCGACATCTACGAGGAGGCCGTGACGACAGTCGACACCGGGGCCGGCAACGATTGCTGAGCGGTCAACGACTGCGAACGGTCGCCGCTGACACCAGCGCCCTCGTCAGCCGCGCAATGCCTGTGTGGATGCAGCCGTCGGGCTCGGCGTTTTAGACCTGTTCCAGTATCTGCTTCCCTTCTGTGATGCGGTCATCCCTCGGAAGTGATCGTAGAACTCGTGATATCACGCAGTATCAGGACATCCACGCCGCGGCTGCGAACAACGTCCTCGCGGCCCGCGACTACTAGACGGTTGCCAACCCCTACGAACGCGACGAGACGCCGGACTCCCGGCCAACGTTCGGGCTCGACGACGGCGAAACCGATGGTATCATTCTCGCGAACGTGCTCGATGTCGACGGGTTTCTCACCGACGAGTTCGGCGGGACGAACTTCCCACTCATCCACGCCGTGCTACAGGGCCCGCAGATCGTCCCGACGCCGCGGCTCATCGTCGACTACGCTCGGAACGGCCATCTGAGCCCCGAAGAGGCTCGAACGCTGATCTCGACGATTAGCCCGCATCGGAGCTGGGAAAACAGTCCGTACGTCACACAATTGCTCCACCGTCTCGAAGAGTAACTGGCCTCCGAGTGGCGACGCCGAGCAGCCAGCGCCGGCGACGGCACTCGAAAGCCCTCGGCCGCCTCGGCATCCCGCGACCGCGCGAGACTGATGTCTCGCTGGCCCTCGTTCGCTTCGCTCACGAGGACGCCGCTGCGCGCCTCGTCCCTGCGGTGCTTGCGGGGTCGGGGGACGACCGAGACGGCCTCGCCTTTTCTGAGTCCGCCAGGACATAGCTGGATCGCCGAGTGACGTGGTCGGCTGGACAGGTGTGTCCGTGACGGCCCGCCCCGCTCGCCGCTGCCGCCCTCCGCTTGCTCACGGCTCACTTCGTTCACCGTTCGCACCGAGGCGCTCCCTACGGTCGCGCCTCGCTTCGCTCGCGACCGACCATTCCGGGCGGTCTGCCTGCAGTAGCGGGCGGACTGCCGGGCTAAAATGCATGTGCCCTCGACGCCAGCGGGAAAGCGCGGGGGGTTGCGCGGCATGGCTGCTCACCCCCCACACTTTCTCCGCTGGTCGCTCGCTCCGGGCGGGTCGGCGCGCGGTGCTGGTTGGGGCCACCGCATGCAGGCGCGCTCTCGCTCGCGCCCGGGAGGGCGCTCGCGAAGGCGCGAGCGAGAGCGCACAGCTAGTGCTGTCGGTCGGTGTCGTCGGAAAACCGCGATGGTGAAGCATCGCGGTGGCGGCGCGTGAGCGCCTTCACAGGTACGGTGAGTACCTAATGTCAAGTACCAACTCGAGTCGCAAGGTCGTTACGGTGGATGAACAGGCATTCAAGAAGACGGACGAGCAGGTGGTCGATGAGGACGGCTTCCCGGTCGTTGACGAGACGCTGGCGTTCGAGGCCGCGGTCGCACAGGAGACGCAGGCGAAGGTAGACGCCAACCATCCTGATACAGGCCTACACGGATTGACGTTGGCTGCTGAAGAGCAGGCGATGGCGCGTGAAGCTGAAAAAGCGTGGACCCGAACACGGTGGGACCGCCGGCAGGACTCTGACCGAGAAACCCGGACGCGACAGGTTGCTTCAGGTGGGAGTCGACAACGACACGAGGAATTTGCCGAGCGGCGCGCTGCCGTGGACCCGTGGGCAGATCCGGACCAACCGGATCCGAGGGAGTCACTCACCAAAGAGGAACTTGCGCGGGTGAATACGGCGGCCAGACGGATCGCGACGAACCGGACGGGGTGGACGGCGGCGGCAGTGAGCAGACAGATAGCCAAGCGGGTGGCTGACGGGCTCGAGCTGACAACGGCAGTGATTCAGGTGGCCGAACAGGTGCGGACGGCGCCCAGTACGGTCATTCCAATTGCGGCAGTGGGTGATGTCGATCGCGGCACAGTGAGTATCGCCGGCGAGTGGGTCGACGATTGGGATCCAGCCAGCCCGGCCATTAACCAAGTCGGGCTGCTCGCGGATAACACCGGACAACTCAAGGTGACCATCTGGACAAAATCGGATCAGCCACGCATCAACGAGGGCGAACGCGTCCGACTGTCCAACGTCAAGACAAGCTGGTACGACGGACGCGTGTCGGTGGCACTGACGCGTCGCTCGCGGGTTACGTTCCCCGAGCGCGACCGGTGGTGGGACGCGTAGGCCAGGGTTACCATTTTTTGCCGTGAGGGCGCCGCCACTGACAGTTAGTAAGTGCGGTAGCTTCCTGGTGATCGGTGTGGCCGGACCGTCCAGCCACGCCCCACCGCCCCACCCACCGCTCCGTGCTCGCTCCCTGTGGTCGCTGCGCGCGCAGCCACAACCGGGCATCAGCCTGTGGGGAAGCAACAGTACACGGTACGATTCTTGTGTCAGACGGCTGTGGATTCCCAGCGCGGGTGTCTTGAAGTAGATTCCAGGATGAGAGACGGTCAGCCACAGCACCTACATACTGCCAGCATATATCATCAGTTACAATGCAGACACGGCTTGTCCAACCTACCGACTTCCAACTTCTTGATGCGCTGTCGGATGGTCGGCGGGATACGGCTGCCAACCTCGCCGTGAAATGCAACAAGGATCGCAATTATCTCAACACACGACTCCCAGTTCTTGCTGATAAAGGACTCGTTCGCCGAATCGGGCCGGCAGAGGCCTCTGGCTTATATCAGATCACACCACGTGGTATTGCGGCTATCCACAATCAGTCGCTGTATGAAGACGATCGTGAACAGTTTGAGGCGGCTCTCTCCGAACAAGCGTCGTTGATTACAATCATTGAGCCAGCTGTGCACCAGGCCTCGGTGTCGCCTGAAACAGATACATCGGAGGGGCCGGACGATTTGAACCGATAACTCACTCGCGTTTCAACAGAGAGCCACGACGCCGCGTTCCAACACAATCCGAAGGCTGAAGCCCTGTGAGACTGTGAATCACGAGACGATGGCCTACAGCGATGCGGAGTTGCTCGGCGATATTCAGGCGGTGGCGGCGGTCGTCGAGCGGGCGCCGTCTCTCCAAGATTATCGTGATCACGGCGAGTACGCTGCGACCACAATCACGCGGCGTTTCGACTCGTGGCAGAATGCGGTGGCACGCGCCGGCTTCGAGCCACACGCCGCAGAGAGCGAAATCCCAACAGACGAGCTGCTCGCTGAACTCCGGCGGCTTGCTGAGGAGCACGACACCCGCCCAACAGCCGACCTGATGAACGACGAGGGAGAGTACTGGGTGTCGACGTACCGACGGCAGTTTGGATCGTGGGCGAACGCGCTCGCCGAAGCCGGCTTCGATCCGGCAGACGGTCGCACAGCCGTCCAGATCTCCGACGAGAAGCTCCTCACAGCACTCGACGAGATGGCCACCACCCGCGGCGCGACACCCACGTTTCAAGAGATGGAGCGTGACGGCCCGTACAGCCCGCGCACGTACGTCAACCGCTTCGGATCGTGGACTGCGGCACTCGAGGCGGCCAACCTCGAACCCCGTGGGTCCGGCAGAGTGAGCGACGACGACCTGCTCGCTGAGCTCCGTCGCTTACGTGCTGAGATCGGCACCAAACCGGTCGCTGATGATGTGCGTGAAGAGGGCGCGTACAGCCTGGCGACGTACCAACGCCGGTTCGGATCCTGGTCGGGCGCCAAAGATGCGGCGTTCGATGAGTCGGAGTCCTCCCACAGCTGAAGCAGTGGGGATCCTCCGTGTACCCCCTGACTCGGTCAATGCGATCGGTGTCATCCTGCAGACAATTGTGCCTCCTACTCTACAGTCACGCTCTTCGCCAGATTTCGCGGTTTGTCGATCGGCCGTCCCTTCTCATTCGCCACATGATACGCGAATAACTGCAAGTACACGTTGGCCACCAGCGGCTCGACGACGCCTACGTCGGGCACGTCGAACGTCACGTCGAGCGTATCGTACTCCTCACCAGCCGAGACACACCCCAACGCCGGCGCCCCACGCGTCTGCGCTTCGGTGACGTTGTTCATCGTCTCGTCGGCCCGCGCCCCTTCGGTCAACACGCCCAGTACGGGCGTCTGAGGCGTCACCAACGCGAGCGGGCCGTGCTTGAGCTCGCCTGCGGCGAATCCCTCCGCGTGGTCATACGAGATCTCCTTAAGCTTCAGGGCACCTTCAAGTGCCACGGGCACCCCCAACTCCCGCCCGACGAAGAAGAACGCCTCACTGTCTTGGAACTGTTGGGCGGCTTCCCGAACCTGTTGTTCTTCGTCGAGCACCTGTTGGACTGCGCCGGGCAACCCCTGCAGATCCTCGAGGACGGAGCGGGCGTCGGCGGCACCGAGCGCGCCACGATCCCGCCCCACGCCAACGGCGAGCATCGCGAGCGTCGCCACCTGCGAGGCAAACGTTTTGCTCGCGGCCACCCCTATCTCCGGGCCGGCCCGGATGAACGCGGTGCCGTCGACCTCTCGGGTCACCGTGCTCCCGAGGGTGTTCGTCACGGCGAACGTCCGCGCGCCCGCTGCGTTCGCGCGCCGCACCGCCCCGAGCGTGTCGGCCGTTTCGCCGCTTTGCGTGACTGCAACGACAAGGGTCCGATCGGGCGTGCGGCCCGCGCCGAACTCGTACTCGCTGGCGATCTCGACGCTCGCGCGCACCCCCGCAAGCTCCTCGAACAGCTGGGCGGCATATCGCCCCGCGTAATACGATGTCCCGCAGGCGACGATCTGTATCTCCTCTAGGTCGGCGAGGAAGCCAGGCGGGAACGAGACATCCAAATCTACGTCACCGGCGTCGACGTCCAACCGCCCAGTGAGCGTCTGTCGGAGCGCGGAGGGCTGTTCGTGGATCTCTTTGCGCATGTAGTGATCATAGCCACCCTTCTCCGCGGCGTCAGCCTCCCACGTGACCGTCTCGGTCGCCCGGTCGACCGGCTCCCCGTCTGCGAACACCTCGACGCCGTCTGCGGAGAGCGCCGCCACGTCACCGTCTTCGAGGTAGGTGACGTGGCGGGTGTGCTCGAGGAACGCCGTCACGTCGCTGGCGACGAACGTCCCGTCCTCACCACGCCCTAACACCAGCGGGCTCCCGCGCCGCGCGACGATGATTCGGTCGGCATCCTCGCGCACCACACAGATGGCGTAGCTCCCCTCCAGCCGATCCTCGACGCGCCGGACCGCGGCCACGAGGTCGGCGTCGGCGTCAGCAGCGAGCTCCTCCTCGATCAGATGCGGGATGACCTCGGTGTCGGTGTCGCTGGTGAACTCGTGGTCGGCCAGCTCCTGTTTAAGCGCCTCGTGGTTTTCAACGATGCCGTTGTGGACGACGGCGACGTCACCGACACAGTCCGTATGCGGATGCGCGTTCGCGTCGGTCGGCGGGCCGTGCGTACTCCAGCGGGTGTGGCCGACGCCGTGGGTCGCATCCGATACCTCGGGCACCGTCAGCTCGTTGACCTCGCCGGAGCGCTTTGCGACCGTGAGCCCGCTCGAAGCGCCGACGAGCGCGACGCCTGCAGAGTCGTAGCCGCGGTATTCGAGATTCTGGAGCCCGTGGTGGACGATGTCACCGACACGCTTCGCGACTCCGCCGTCGCTGGCCGTCGCTGCGTCGTCTGTGGCGACGCCGGCACCGATGTAGCCGATAATGCCACACATGGTTATCCCCTCCTGACGACCGCATCAGATTCAACTCGGCCGTCGATCACGACCCCCGCGTCGGTCCGGACGCCGTCGCCGACGACCGCACCCTCGGTGAGCGTCGCCCCACCACCGATCGAGGCGTTATCACCCACTACGCCGCTGAGATCGACGTCGCGGTGGACGACGTCGCCGACGACCATCGTCGACGCTCCACCGGCGATCGTCGCGTTCGGCCCGATGCGGGCGTTGCCGGCGACGATGGCATCACGCACAACGGCCCCTGCGCCGATGACGGCGTCCGGGAAGATCACGGCGTTCTCGACGACCGTGTTCGCCTCGATCGTCGCGTTGCTTCCGATCGCGGTGCTACCGCCGATCGTGACGTTCGCCCCGACGCGGACGTTGCCCGCAAGCGCTACGTCAGCGGCGACACTCACCGACTCCCCGAGTGACGGATCACCGCTTCCCGGCCTCTCCTCCTCGATAAGCCCTGCGTTGACCGTCAGGAGATCCCAGAGATTTGAGACATCGAGCCACCGACCGTCGTACGGCACTGCTGTCACGCCGCGCTCCCGAGCAATCTCGTTCAGCGTCGCCGTCAGTGCCAACTCGCCGGTCACGTTGGTCTCGCGAATGGCATCGAAGATAGTCGGCGAGAAGCCGTAGACGCCGGCGTTGATCCGATTGGTGTCGACCGGACCCTCGGGCTTTTCTTCGATCCGTGTCACCCGGCCGTCGCCGTCGCTGCTGACGACGCCGTACTCGCGGGGGCGTTCGACAGTTGTGACCGCCATCGCCGGCGCGTCACCGTCGCGGACGCGGTCACAGACCCGCGAGACGAGCGCTGGGTCGACGAGCCGATCACCGTTGAGCACGAGGAACTCGTCATCGACCGCCGATTCAGCTTGCAACACGGCGTGGCCGGTACCGAGCTGGGTCGCCTGTTCGACGTACTCGAGGGTCACGCCCCAGTCGTCGCCGTCGCCGAAGTGGTTCCGGATCCGTTCTTGCCGGTAGCCAACGACGAGGACAATCCGATCGATGCCGGCCCCGGCGACCGCCTCGACGACGTGCTCGAGCAGCGGCCGGTTCGCCACGGGGAGCATCGGCTTCGGCCGCCGGTTCGTCAACGGCTGCAGCCGGCGCCCCTCACCGGCTGCGAGGATGACCGCAGTCACGGGGTCGTCGCTCATACACCGTCCGTCGCCCGCCTGCGGTTTAAATGACTCGTGGTCGAATAATGGAACCTGTCGTGACTGCGAATACGGCTAGTGTACAGATTAACTACGTTGTAGACACAACTAACCTACATGTCGACAGCGGTGAAAATGGACGAAGAGGCGAAATCCAAACTCGAGGAACTCCAGGCAGAGATCAAACTGAAGACTGGAAAAAAAGTCACACAACAGGAAATCCTCACGCAGCTGATTGAATCAGCTGTGGATTCACGAACGGAATTCGTCGACTCATTCCGCGATGGGAAGACGAGTTTGAGCGAGGCCGAGATTCAACAGTTCAACGAGGGGAAGATCGCATCAGGTGTGGAGACGAACGAAGTGGACATCGACGATATTCTCTACGGATGAGCGTCTTTGTCGATACGGGAGTATTCTACGCGCATCATGATACGGATGCCAGCCGACACGACCACGGAACGGCAGCACTGAACACCGTTCTCAGATCATCTGAGTACGGTCACGTCATGACGAGCGACTACATCTACGACGAATCAGTGACACTCACACACCGGCGAACGGGTGATATCGACGCTCGAATCGAGATCGGCCGGTGAATCCGAGGTGAGGGATATCCATCGGCCATCGAGCTCCTCCACTCGTCCGAGTCATATTTTGATCGTGCTGTGACGATACAAGAAACGTACGCCGAACATCAACTGAGCTTCACCGACGCGATGACTGTCGCTCACGTCGAACACCACGATATCGATGCGGTGTTGAGCTTCGACAACGATTTTGATGGTGTGGTCACGCGGCTTACGGAAAATCGAGGAGAAAGCCTTGCGCTTTAGCGCGGGGAGGATGTCAATCTGACATCCGATCCCGGGTCATCGCCTCCCCGGGTCCGGTTGTCTCGCCCGCGCCCAGTTTGACGCCGGCGTTCAGCGACGTGTTGATTCCCGTCTTTGCGCCGTCACCGACGATCGCGCCGAGCTTCCGGCGGCCGGTATCCACGCGGTCGCCCTTGACGCTCACCCGGACGTTCGCGTCGTCGTGCCGGAGGTTGGCGACGTTCGTCCCCGCACCGAAATTCACCCCGCGCCCGAGCACGGAGTCGCCGACGTACGAGAGGTGGCCCACGGAGGTATCAGCCATGAGCACGCTGTTTTTGACCTCGACACTGTGGCCGACGTGCGCGTTCGGCCCGACGACCGTGGCACCGCGGATGTACGCGTTCGGCCCGACCTCGGCACCCGATCGGATCAGCGCCGGTCCTTCGACGTACGCCCCGGACTGCAGTGTGGCGCCCTCCTCGACGACAACCGGGCCGTGCAGATGGACGTCCTCCTCGACGGTGCCGGCGGTTGACTCGTCCGCCTCTGCGAGTTCGTCGAGCGCCAGCTCGTTCGCCTCCAGCAGCTCCCACGGACGTCCAACGTCGAGCCACGTACCCGTGTAGGGGGCCACGTCGATCCGGTGGCCATCGTCGAGGAGAAGTTCGATCGTCGTCGTGATCTCGTACTCGCCGCGCTCGCTTTCGGGCGTCCGCTCAATATACTCGAAGACTGCGGGCTCGAACGCGTAACAGCCGACGTTCGCGAGGGTGGTCGGCGGGTCAGCCGGCTTCTCAACGATGGCCGCGAGCGAGCCGTCGGCAGCGGTCGAGATGACGCCGTACGCCCGCGGGTCCTCGACTTCGGTGGCTGCGACAGCGGTCCCGTCGGCGTCGGCAAGGGCCCGCGGGAGCGATGCGTCCACGACCACGTCTCCGTTGAGCACGAGGAACTCATCGTCCACGACGGGCGCGGCCTGTGCGACGGCGTGGGCCGTCCCCTTCGCGTCCGCCTGTCGGACGTAGCTGACCGGGTGGTCCCGATACGTCTCGCCGATCGCCTCGCGGATCAGCTCGCCGCGGTAGCCAGTCACGACGACGAACTCGTCGACGACATCGATCGCGGTGTCGAAGACGCGTTCGAGCAGCGAGCGGTCACCGACCGGTAGGAGCGGTTTCGGACGACGATCAGTCAACGGCCGCATGCGGGTCCCGCGACCGGCCGCGAGCACGACTCCGTACATATGCGGGGTCGACGGCGGACCGGGGTTTATCGGCTACGGTCGACGACGGTCCACACGGCTGACGTCGGAGACGCCAGAGTAGCGTCATTCCGGCTGTTGCGAAACGTCCCAATCACATCTCCGCCGAACCGAAGCGATAATGCCGATTCTCCAGCGACACACGCCCATGCAGAACAAGCGTGTCCTCGTCACGGGCGGCGCAGGCTTCATCGGCTCGAACCTCGCGAACCGCCTCGCGAGCGACAACGACGTGATCGCCGTCGACGACACCTACCTCGGCACGCCCGAGAACCTCGATCCGGAGGTCGAGTTCGTCGAGGCCTCCGTCCTCGACGACGACTACCCCGCCGACGTCGACGTGCTCTTCCACCTCGCCGCGCTCTCCTCGCGGAACATGCACGAGGAGAACCCCCAGCGCGGCTGCCGCGTCAACGTCGAGGGGTTCGTCAACGCGGTCGAGCGCGCCCGCCGTGAGGGCTGTGACACCGTCGTCTACGCCTCCACCTCCTCCATCTACGGCAGCCGCACCGAACCCTCGCCCGTCGACATGGACGTGGAGGCGCACACCGCCTACGAGGCCTCCAAGCTCGCCCGCGAGCGCTACGCCGAGTACTACGCCAACCACCACGACATGGCGATGGCCGGGCTTCGCTTCTTCTCCGTCTACCAGGGCTTCGCCGGCAACGAGGAGCACAAGGGCGAGTACGCGAACACGGTCGCGCAGTTCGCCGACGCCATCGCGAGCGGCGAGGCGCCCGAGCTGTTCGGCGACGGCAGCCAAACTCGGGACTTCACGCACGTCTCGGACGTCGCCCGCGCCTGCGAGCTCGCCGCCGACCACGGGATCACCGGCGTCTACAACGTCGGCACCCAAGAAGCGTACTCGTTCAACGAGATGGTCGCGATGATCAACGACGCGCTCGGCACGGACATCGATCCGGAGTACATCGAGTGCCCCTTCGACGGCTACGTCCACGACACGATGGCCGACTACTCGCAGTTCCACGAGGCCACCGGCTGGGAACCCGAGATCGGCTTCGAGAAGGGCGTCGAGCTGGTGTGTGAGCCCTACCTGAGCGACGCGGAGCGCTGAGCCGTCGCTCGGTCGAGGACGCCCGGCCGAGACGAGGCGGCAGCGATCGCTCGGACTGACAGTCACGGAGCCGACACAGTAGCCCTAACTCTGACTTAATTCAAATTCGTCGTTTATTACAATCACTCTCGGTCGGGTTGAGCGCGTATGTTCGGCCGCGAGGTCGCCGTCGGCGCTGTCTGCCTCCTGGTGGTCTTCGCCGTGGTCTCATTCTCCGGGGGCGTCGGCGTCTCGGCCGCCGATGTCGACGCCGAGTTCCGCGTCGTCGACGCCGGTCCGGCGGCGGACACGACCGGTGGAGCCGACCGCGCGGGAGTCATCGCGACCAGCGAAATCGATGGGCCCGTGGGGTCGAACGCGTCGGACGGGCCAAGCGTCCCTGAGGAGACGGACGACACGGGCGAATCCGAGGAGTCAGAAGGCCACGGAGGACCGGACGAGCCTGCGGGACCTGACGATTCGAACGAGCCTGCGGAATCCGACGATTCGAACGAGCCTGGAGAACCGGATATCCCAGACGAGAGCGACGATTCGGACGACCTTGGCGAGTCGGAGGCGCCCGGAGATTCGAACGAACCAGAGGACTCTGAGGAGGCAGACGAGACCGAGGAGGCGGACGAGTCCGACGACGCCGACGAGCCAGAAAACTCCGAGGAACCGGACGAGTCGGACGATACCGACGAGCCAGAAGACTCCGAGGAACCGGACGATTCGGACGATACCGACGAGGGGAAGACTGATCCGGAGGATACTGAGGAGTCGAACGATTCAGACGAGCCGGACGCTCCCGGGGAGTCGGAGGAGTCGAACGCGTCTGACGAGCCCGACGAACCGAGGGAATCTGAGGAGACAAACGATTCGACGGACTCTGAGGGAACAGACGACCCGGGCGAGACGGACGAATCCGAGGCGCCTGCAGAGTCCAACGGTCCTGAGGAGTCGGACGATCCCGGCGAACGGGACGAAGCCGAGGAGTCAGACCAGTCGGAAGAATCGGACGAATCGGACGATCCGAGTGAGTCAGACGGTTCCGACGGCCCACAAGGAGCTGACGATTCCGGCGATCCGGGCGACACTGGGGAGTCGAACGAGACCGGTGCCCCCGACGGTTCTGAGGAGTCGAACGCGTCGGATGGTCGCGACGAACCGGGCGCCCCCGGGGAAACGGACGGTCCCACCGACCCGGAGGAGTCGAGCGACTCTGGGGAGTCGAACGATCCCGACGACTCCGACGAGTCGGAAGATTCGCGAGATGCCGATGAGTCGGGAAATTCAGACGGTTCGGACGGATCTGACAATCCCGGCGATCCGGGCGGTGCTGAGGAGTCGAACGAGTCGGACGACACCGGTGGACACGGGGGGTCGAACGGGACGGACGGTCCCGACGACCCGGAGAACTCTGCGGAGTCGGACGGTCCCGAGAATCCGGGCGACGCTGAGGGATCGGACGACTCCGAGGGATCGAACGCGTCGGACGAGAGCGACGAATGGGGCGATCCTGAAGAGACCGAAGGGTCCCGAGAGGCGGGCGATACCGACGAGCCAGACGACTCCGGAGAGTCTGACGATTCGAACGGATCTGCGGGGTCTGCCGACCCGGGCGACGCTGGGGAGAGCGACGACACCGACGACGAAGGCGGCTCTGAGGAGTCCGAGAACACCGACGACCCGGACGAGGCTGAGGAGGTCGACGACTCAGACGACCCCGACGGGCCGGTGGGGTCTGCGGAATCGGACGAACCCGAGGGGTCGGACGGTCCCGCGGAGTCCTCCGATTCAGACGGTTCAAACGACTCGGTTCGATCGGCAGATCCGAACGGTTCAGAGAATACCGAGGTGTCAGAGGCGCCCGAGGACTCAGCGGAATCGGACGAGTCCGGCGAGTCGAGCGACCCCGACGAGTCGAGCCAGCCTGATGAGTCGGAATCCCCGCAGAATTTCGGGGAGTCGGACGACGACGATGAGCCGGACGAGCCGGACGACCCCGAGCCGACCGTGATCCGCTCCGACTCGGAGGTGAGCGTCACCGTCGACGTCGAGGGAGCGGACGGCGAGCGCCAGGACGTCGCCGTTGATCTTGCCGGCCCATCGGACTCGCGACCGGTCGTGTCGGTGTCCGCGGTCGGGATCGACCCGGCCGGTGACGTCGAGGCGTACGAGGCGACGATCGGACGACCGGCGGCCGAGCCGGACGGCCGTGAGCCCGTTTCGCGCGGGACGGAGCTCGGGTACGTGGCGTTCGACTCCACGCTCGATCCGGCCGACACGAACGCGGCGACGCTTCGCTTCGCCGTCGACTCCGAGTCGCTCCCGAGCGATGCGAGCCCCGAGCACGTCGCGGCGTTACGATACGCCGACGGCGAGTGGACGACGGAGAACGTCTCGCACGACCGGGAGGGCGATACGCACACGGTCACGCTGTCGCACGCGACGCCCGTGGCGGTCGTCGCGCTCGAACCCGGTCGCGTCCGGATCGCCGAGAGCGAGGTGCCGGCGGACTGGGTCCGGGCCGGCTACGAGACGACCCTCCGGACGACGGTGGAAAACCCCGGTGACCGCCCGGCGACCCGGAATCTCACCGTCGCGATGCACGGCGACCCCGTCGCCGAGCGGCGGGTGTCGCTCGGCCCGGGCGAGAGCGCGACCCTCGAAGTGGCGTTCGAGCCGCCCGAGAGCGGGACGGTGTCGCTCGAGGGGAACGAAGCGGGGTCGATCGAACTCCGCGGCGACGGCGACGGCGACGCCGAGTCGACGTCGACGGGCGCCGAGACGAGCGAGACCGCCCCGGGATTCGGCGTGGTCGCCGCGGTGCTCGCGCTCTTGATGACGGGGCTCGGGGCCCGGAGGCGACGGCCCTAGCCCGCCCGTGGGTCCGCCGACCTCGTGGTCTCGAACGCCGACCGCGAGGGCATCGGATGGGTCCCTGACGCGCCCCCGGAAGCCCAACGTTGATACGTCCCGCGTCGGATTCACGGGCATGAACCTCCCTCGCGTGCCGAAACAGCGGTGGGCGAGGGCGACCCTCGGGCTCTCGCTGCTGTTCGCGGTCGGCGCTGTCGCCTACTTCGCGATCGCCGGGGCGCCGATTCAGGGCGTCGCCCTCGGCCTCCTCGTCTTCGGCGCCGGCTACTGGGAGTACAGGAAGAAGCTCCAGGAGAAGCGGGTGGCGAGGGAGTACGAGGCAAAAGCCGAGGAGCAGCGCCGGGACGGCGGGAACTGATTCGCGGGGCCCCTCGGAAGCGAGCCGCGGGACGCTCTCGGAGGCGCTCCACGGGATGCTCTCGGAGGCGCTCCAAGGAGTGCACTCCGGAACGATCCGACCTCCGTCCCCGGAAATCGCCGCCGGAGAGTCCGGGGTTTCATGTGAGTGAGCGGAGATACCACGTGCATGAGCGACGGACGCGAGAGCGTGTCGGACGCGATGGACTGGCTACTCGACGAGTTCGAGGCGGACGACGCGGTGTCGTACGCGGAGGTCGGCGGCGTGTACCAGGAGAAGACCGACGTCGTCGTCACCGGCGACGGCCCCCGGAACGCGACGGAGTTCACCGAGACGGGCGTGTGGCTCCGAGTCTTCGCCGACGGCGCGGCCGACTACCGCTACACGAACGCGCTCGACGAGGAGAGTCTGCGCGACGTCGCCGACCGGGCGATCCGGAGCGGCGAGGTGCTCGCGCAGGAGGAGCCCGGGCGGTTCGACGCCTACACGGTCCACCGGGGGACCCACGGCGGCTGGGCGGACGAGGGGATACACGCCCGCCCGCTCGACGAGAAGGTCGCCGCGGTGGAGGACGGGCTCGCGGCGGCGGACGACCTCGCCCTCGACCGCCGGTGGGCGAACTACGCGGACGCGCACGTCGAGGCGGCGGTCGGCACCACGACCGGGAGCGTCGTGCGCACGACGCTCGACCGGGCGAAGGTCAATTTCAGCCTCTCGCTCGACGACGGGCCGAAGGTGAGCCGGCACGCCGGGTCGACGGCGGGGGCGGCCTTCCTCGACGAGATGCGGGACGCGTTCGCGGCCGCCGCTGCCGACGCCCGCTCACTCTCGGGCGCCGACCCGGTCGACGCGCCGAGCGGGGAGACGACGATCGCGCTGAGCCCGGAGGCGGCCGGTCAGTTGTTCCACTTCGTGTCGCACTACCTCGAGACCGACACCTGCTACATGGGGATGAGCCCCTACGCCGTCGGCGACCGGATCGGTCCCGAGGACCTCGATATCGAGGACGGGGTCCGCGCCGGCTCTTGGGCGGCCCGCGCCTACGACACCGAGGTGAAGCCAACCACGCCGACGCGGCTGGTCTCGAACGGGCGGATCGAGCGACGGCTCCACAACACCACCACCGCCGCCGAGGAGGACGCCTATCCGGCGGGCAACAGCGTGCCGAGCCTCGGGTTCGCCGAGCCGCCGCGGATCCACGCCCGCCACCTCGAGGTCGCCGCCGGCGAGGCCGACGCCGAAGCGCTCCGCGAGGGCGCCGACGTGTACGTCGAGCGGTTCGGCGAGCCGTGGTTCCGCGACGAGTTCGAGCGGGTCCAGCGGGAGGGGTTGTTCCCGCCGAGCGCCCTCTACGCGAGGGACATCGACCGGAAGAGCGAGGACCGGCCCGACTGCGGTTCCGCGGAGTTCCCCGTCGCCGAGGCGTACCGGCTCGAGGGCGGAGCGCGGGCCGGCCGCGTCGACGGGCTCGCCGTGGACTACACGCCCGCGGTGTTGGAGACGATCTCGCGGATCGGGGCCGTCCGCGAGACCGTGACCGGCGTCTGCGAGAAACACAAGTCGCGGCTCCCGTTCGCGGTGACCGCGCCGGGCGTCCGGCTAGACGCGCCGGTGCGCGAGAAGAAGTGAGCGGCGTCAGTCGTCGGCCGGCGTCGACTCGGCGCCGTCGCCGGTCTCCGCCGCGGTCGGGCTCCCCTCGAGCTCCTCGTAGGGGTCGTACCCCTCCGCGCTCTCGTAGAGGTGACAGGCGACCTCCTGTTCGAACGCCGTCTTCGCCTCGAGCGGCGGCATCACCTGGTCACAGACGTCGCCGATGTAGTCGGGACACCGGTCTTTGAACCGGCAGCCGGTCGGGACGTCGACGACGTCGCCGACCTCCCCCTGGAGTTCGACGCGCTCCCGGCCCACCGAGGGGTCGGGGACGGGGACCGCGTTGATGAGCGCCTGGGTGTACGGGTGCTGGGGGTTCTCGATGACCTGGTCGGTGGGCCCCTTCTCGACGATCTTCCCCATGTACATGATCGCCAGCCGGTCGCACATGTGCCGGAGCAGCGAGAGGTCGTGGCTGATGTAGACGACCGAGAGACCGAACTCGTCGGTCATCCGGTCGAGAAGCGAGAGGACGCCCGCGCGGAGGCTCACGTCGAGCATCGACACCGGCTCGTCGGCGACGATGAAGTCCGGGTCGAGCACGAGCGCCCGCGCGATGGCGACCCGCTGGCGCTGGCCGCCCGACAGCTCGTGCGGGTACTGGTTGAAGTACTGTTCGGGCGGGAGCAGCTCCGCGAACTCCAGGGCGCGCTGGACCCGCGCCGTCTCATTGCGGATGTCGTGGATTCGCAGCGGCTCGGCGACGGTGTCGTACACCGTCATCCGCGGGTTCAGGCTCTCGAAGGGGTCCTGGAAGATCATCTGCGCGTTCTGCCGGAATCGCTTGATCTCCGCGTCGCTCGCCTCGGAGAGCCGCGTGTCGTCGTAGACGATGTCGCCGGCGGTCGGCTCGTGGAGCTTCACCATCGACATGCCGGTCGTGGTCTTGCCGCAGCCCGACTCGCCCGCCAGCCCGAGCGTCTCCCCCTCGCGGAGCTCGAAGCTCACGCCGTCGACCGCGTGGACGTAATCGGGCCCGCCGCCGCCGAACGACTCCATCAGGCTCGCGATCCAGCCTTGATTGACCTTGAAGTGTTTCTTCAGGTCCTCGACTTCGAGGAGGACGTCGTCGCCGCTCATTCCTCGACACCACCGTCGGGGGCGGCGGCCGTCTGGTTCCACGTCCCGGGATCGTCGGCGTACGGCCGGAGCTCGGCGTCGATCTCGTCCGCGTAGTGGCAGTACGACCGGAGGCCGTTCTTGTAGTGGGCCTCGGGCTCCTCCTCCCGGCACCGGTCGGTCGCCATCGGACAGCGCTCGGCGAACCGGCACCCCTGCGGCGGATCGACGAGTTCCGGCGGGTACCCCGAGATTGAGAGCAGGTCCTGGTTGCTCTGTCGGATGTTCGGGAACGCGCGCTTCAGCCCGATCGTGTACGGGTGATACGGTTGGTCGAATATCTCCTCGACCGGGCCCTCCTCGGCGATCTTCCCCGCGTACATCACGATGACGCGGTCGCAGGTCTCGGCGACGACGCTCACGTCGTGCGTGATGACCAGCATCGAGGAGTTGATCTCCTCTTGGATCGAGCCGATCCGCTTGAGGATCTGGTCTTGCATGATGACGTCGAGCGCCGTGGTGGGCTCGTCCGCCAGCATCAGCGACGGTTCGAGCGCGAGCGCCATCGCGATCATGGCGCGCTGGCGCATCCCCCCGGAGAACTGGTGGGGGTAGTCGTCGGCGCGCTCCGGGTCCAGCCCGACGAGCTCGAACATCTCCGTGACGATCTCCTCGGACTCCACCCGGCCGGTGCCGGGGCGGTGGGTCTCGATCGCCTCGACGATCTGCTCGCGGATGGTGTACACCGGGTCCAGCGAGTTCATCGCCGACTGGGCGATCATGGAGATCTCCTCCCACTTCAGGCGGCGGCGCTGGGGCTCGGGCAGCTCCGTCAGGTCGTCGCCCTTGAAGTTGATGCTCCCGTTGTTGATGTAGCCGGCGTCGGGGAGGATCCCGATGATCGCCTTCGCGAGCGTGGTCTTCCCGCAGCCCGACTCGCCGACGATGCCGAGGTTCTCCCCCTGTTCGAGTTCGAAGGAGACGCCGTCGACCGCCTGTGCCGGCCCGTCTTCGGTCTCGTAGTAGACTTCGAGGTCTTCGACTTCCAGTTGGCTCATTGTAGTTTGGGGTTCGTGATCTCTTCGTAGCCGCGGCCGATGAGGAAACCGCTGATGACGAGCAGGCCGATGCAGATTCCCGGCGGGACGAACCACCACCACGCCCCGAACGAGAGCGCGGAGTAGGCGCGGGAGGCCTGCAGCATCGTTCCCCACGAGACCGTGTTGGGATCGCCGAGGCCGATGAAGGAGACGCCGGCCTCAGCGAGGATGGCCCACGCGATCCCGAACGACCCGTAGAGGAACGTCATCGGGAGCACGTTGGGCGCGAGGTGCCGGCTGATGATGTGCCAGTCGCTGGCCCCGGCGACCTCCGCGGCCTTCACGAACGGGCGTTCCCGGAGCGACAGCGACTGCGAGCGGATGACGCGGGCGGTCGAGCGCCACTGGAGGACGATCAGCGCGAGGATGATGTTCCAGAGGTTCGGCCCCAACACCGCGACGAGGACGATGACCGTCGGGAGCAGCGGCATCCCGTAGAGGAAGTCGACGAGCCGCATCAGCGCGTCGTCGACCTTCCCGCCGTAGTAGCCCGCGACGAGCCCGACGAGGGTACCGATCCCCGCGGTGAACACCGCTGCGATGATGCCGACCATCAGCGCCGCGCGCGTGCCGTACACGAGCTGGCTGAAGATGTCGTAGCCCGCGGCCGTCGTTCCGAGGAGGTACTCGGAGTCCGCGCCGAGCAGCGACGGCTCCACCCACTTGTCGATGAGGACCCCGGCGTCGCCCTGGTACTGCCGGACGAGGGGCTGGTGGGTCGCGATGTACGGCGCGAAGATGGCGATGACGACGAACCCCGCCACCGTGAGCATCGAGAGCTTGACCGACAGCTCGTCGGTCAGCATCCCCCAGTGTTCCCGGAGGGTCTCCCGCCAGAGGCGGAACGTCCGCTGCCACTTGTTGACCTCCGCGTCGGTACTGGCGTCGTCGAGGTCGGTGAATATCGACTGGCTCGATTGTTCTTTTTGGGCCATTGTGTTAGTCGTAAGTCACCCGCGGGTCGAGGTAGCCGTACGCGAGGTCCGCGAGGAAGTTCAGGAAGATGATGGTCGACGCGAGCACGATGAACGTCCCCTGCGCGACGGGGAAGTCGCGTCGGAGCACCGCGCGGACCATCTCCCGGCCGATACCGGGCCACGCGAACACCGTCTCGATGAGGACGCTCCCCCCGACGGCGTAGCCGAGGGCGATCGCCGCCGCGGTGATGATCGGCAGGAGGGCGTTGCGGGCGGCGTGTTTGAACATGATCGTCCGCTCTTTGAGTCCCTTCGCGCGACAGACGTCGATGAAGTCCTCGGAGAGCACCTCGAGCATGCTCGAGCGCATGATCAACAGCGGGTACCCCATGTAGTAGAAGGCGAGCACCGCCGCCGGGGCGATGAGGTGACGGACGAAGTCCATCGTGAACACCATATCGAGGAACCCAGTGCTCTGCCCGCCGGTGCCGAGACTGGTCATCCCGCTCATCGGGATGACGCCGAAGGTCGCGCCGAAGATCCACAGCACGATGAGGCCGACGTAGAACGTCGGCACGCTGCGGGCGGTCAGGGCGGTGATGACCGTGCTCCGCTCGAAGCGGGAGCCGCGGTACCACCCCGACAACACCCCGAGCGTGATGCCGATGGCGTACGCGATGACGAACGCCGTCAGCATCAGCACGAGCGTGTTCGGCAGGTACGTCGCGATGACGTCGGTGACCGGTTGGTTCGAGTGGAACGACTGGCCGAAGTTCAACACGACGAGGTTCTCGAGGAACCGGAAGTACTGGATGTACAACGGGTCGTTGAGTCCGTAGCTCTCGATGAGCTGTCTGCGGGCCTCCTGCGTCATCTGCGAGGAGATCACGTACGACGTCGGATCGCCGGGCATGAGCCTGAACAGCCCGAACAGGACCGTCCCGACGGCCCACAGCGTCACCACGAGCTGGAGCGTGCGCCTGACGACGAAACTAGCTTTTCCCATGTTACTTGCTCACTGGTATCACAGTTATTCGTTTAAACTTTGTGTCGATAAACCCGTGGAACGGCCGTTCGCTCTACTCAGGCGCCTGAATGGCGCCGTCGTCGTTCCACGTGTAGCCGGCCTCCTCGAGCCGGCTCCGGGCGGCGTCGATGCTCTCCTCGTACTCGGTGACGTCCTCGGTGTGGAGCGGCCCGAACGCCGGCGAGACGATGTTGAACCCGCGCTCCGGGAAGCCGAACAGGATCTGGTCGACGATGGCCGTCCGCGGGATGGCCTCGACCAGCGCCTTCCGCATCTGGACGTCGCCGAGTCCCTCCTGGCGCTCGTTGGGGGTGAACATCCAGAACGTCGGAGCGGTTTGGAACTGGGTCCCGATGTTCTCGTTGTCCTGGTTCTGGTCGAGCTGGCGGTCGATCCGGCCGAACGGCTCGTAGTTGAGCTCGCCGTTGATGAGGTTCTCCCACACCGTCGACGCCTCGGGGATGACGCGCCAGAAGCGCTCTTCGAAGCTGACGGGCGCGAAGTGGTCGTCGAACTTGACCATCCCGAACTCGCTGCCCTGCTCCCAGTAGTCGAACATCATCGGACCGCTCCCGACGGGCTCCTCGATGTTCGCCTGACTGGGGTTGTCCCGGTCGGCCCACATGTGCTCGGGGATGATCGGGATGAGGTTCGCGACCGCGAGGTTGAACGGCCCGAGCGGCTCGGCCATGTTGATCCGAACGGTCTCCTCGTCGACGACCTCCGCGCTGTCGATGTACTGCGACTGCGTGGAGTACAGCGGCACCTCGTTGTCATTGATGTAGTTGTACGTGAACGCGACGTCCTCGGCCGTGAGGTCCTCGCCGTCGTGCCACGAGTGGTCGGTCCGGATCGTGTACTCCATCGTGGTCTCGTCGACGCGGTTCCAGTCGGTCGCGAGGCTGACTTCCGGGTCCGGCTCGGCGTTGTTGTTGAGCTGGACCAGGAAGTCGTACATCATGTTGAACTGGTAGACGTGCTTGCTCTCGTCGTTGTGCCCGAGCACGTTCATCGTCGAGAGCGTCTCCGGCCAGTACCCCTTCAGGGTGCTCGTGTCGCCCTCCATCTCCAGGTTGATCATCGTCCAGTACGAGTTGAACCCGTTCGCGAGGTCCGCCTGCCAGTTGCTCACCTGGTTGCTGTTGAAGATGGCCGCCTGGGGCATCTGGGTAATGGGCATCGTCGGCACGTCGTCCATCAGGATCTGCTGGATCTCGTGACACTGGTCGATCCGGGTCTCGGCGTCCGGCTCGCCCAGGTAGTTGCCCATCAGCTCGTCGAGGTCGGGGTTCTCGTACCCCGAGTAGTTGCCCTCGCCGGGGTCGGTGTTCCCCGAGTTGAACAGGTTGTTCAGCTCGGTCACCGGCTCCGAGACGAAGAACGTGTGCCACGTCGCGAAGCTGTAGTTGTACTCCTGGGAGACGCGACTGAACAGCGTCCCCCACTCGAGCACGTCGACCTCCATGTCGAGGCCGAGCTCGTCACCGAACTGGCTCGCGATGAGGTTGATCGCGTCGTGTCGCGGTGGGTTGTAGCTCTGCGCGTTGTTGACGTAGGTGTACGTCGGGAGGTTACTTCCCTCGTTGCCGGCTTCGTCGCCGCCGTCGCTGCCGTCCTCGCTGCTGTCGTTGCCGTCGCCGCCGTCGCCGCCGTCGCCGCCGTCGCCGCCGTCGCCGCCGCTACAGCCGGCGAGGGCCGTGAGACCGGCCGTACCGCCCGCAGTCGTCGCTTTCAGGAACTTGCGTCGATTAACGTCCTCGTCTGACAGGACCATGGAACGGCCTACCATTTCAGGAGATAGTATATAAATTTACGGCCCATCCGCTTCAGCAGTCTTTTATCCATATAACGTGGGAGACAATCGCCGTTTCCCCCTGTGAATGTACTGTTTTGGCCCCTATTTCTGAACCCACATATCCTCATGGTCGTTAATTATAAACAATCGAAACACCGAGCCCGCGTTCGATTCGGCCTCGTCTCCCGACCGCGCGGTGTTCGCCCGCGGAAGGCGGCGAAAGGGCCGGCCCGTCCGAGGGACCGGGGCGAACGGCCTCACTCCGACTCGACCAACAGCGGGTCGTCGTCGGGGACCGCCATGTCGAGTAGCACGTCGTTCTCGTACACCGCGGCGCGCTCGCGGCGGCTGAGGACGTATCCGTCGCGGTCGGCGGCGACTTCGGACTTCAGCTCGCCGTGCTGGTCGACGATTTCGGCGACGACGTCGCCCGCCTCGACGAAGTCGCCCTCCGTCGCCCGATAGCGGACGATCCCCGCGACGTCGGTGTGGGGACCGTCGAACCGCCTGAGGTCGCCGTCGCGGTCGAACGCGAACTCGGGGTGCCGGTCGGCGGGCCGGTCGACCATTTCGAGCGCGTGGAGGACGTTCCAGACGCCGTCGACGGCCGCCGCGACGACGTCGCGCTCGACGACGAGCCGGCCGCCGAGCTCCGGCGTGAACGCGAGGATCCCGTCGGCGACGGCCGCGCCGCTGAGCGAGTGCTGGAGATCGCGGGTCTCGGTCTCGTCCGGCGGGAACTGGTTGACGACCGGCAGCCCGAAGGCCTCCGTCAGTTCGATGAGCCGGTCGCGGAGCACCGCCGCGTCCGAGACGCTCCGGTCCTCGCCGTACGAGACCCGCGGCTGAATGGTGTATGGGTGGGTCGCGACCCACGAGGTGTGAAGCGAGACGAGCGCGTCGGCCGTCGCGCGGATGTCGTCGTATATCCGGTCGCAGATCACCTGTTGGACGCGCGGCGGCGTCTTCGAGCCGTCGTCACGACCGAAGTAGCGGTTGGGGTCGTCGCCGTGATAGGAGGACGTCCGGGAGGCGGTTCGGAACCCCGTGGGGTTCATCACCGGGAGACAGACGACCGCCCCCGCGAGCTCGGCGACGTCGACTCGCTCCGAGAGGTCGTGTATCACCGCCGTTCCGGTGGGCTCGTCGCCGTGGATCGTGCCCGTTACCCACACCGTCGGACCGGTCTCGCCGCCGTTGAGCACCGTCACCGGGAGGTCCTCGGACCCCCCGACCGGGAGCTCCGCCACCGTCCGGTGCCCGGTCGCCGTCTCGCCGGGGCCGGCCTCGGCCGTGCCGACCTTCATCGGTCTCCCCCGTCGTGCCCTCGGTGGTCGTCGTTTCGAGCGGTCATCACGTCGCTTCGAGTGGGCCCGGCACTATCAGTTTATGTGCTGACTTGTGCTCCGTCGGGCGAGCGGACAGACGCGACCGCGGCGCACGCCGGCGGGCGGAGGCGACCGCGGCGCGGACGAGACCGCCGGTCACTCACCGGGTCCACTCGCCCTCGTACAGCGTGGTTCCCTCGTGAGCGACCGTCGTCCGGACGCGACACTCCGACGGGGAGATCCGGCTCGTCGCGTCCACGAGGAACGTTCCGAGGTCGTTCTCGACGGTCATCCGGTGGGCGTTCCGGGCGTCGATCGACGCCGGATCGCCCCCGTCGACCGTCGCCTCGTGAGTCGACTCGGCGGCGAACGCTCCGTGCGGGAGGTCGACGCGCTGCTCGCTCGACTTGACGGCGCGGACCCCGTCCGAGACGTGCGTCCGCGACGTCTCCCACTCGGTCGATCCGGTCGCCCGCTCGGCGCGCGCGGAGATCCGTTCCTCGTCCGGTCCCGCCATCCGGATCGCGTCGGCGAACGCGGGGTCGGCCGCCGCGTGCCGGCGGCCGGGGAACCGCAGGCGAGACGGCGCGGCCGGGCTCGACCGAACCGTGATCGGCTCGCCGAGCGACGGCCCGTCCGGTCCGGGAATCGCCGCCACCTCGGGGAAGAGCGCCGTCCCGACCGCGAGTCGGATCCGGTGACCCGCCTCGAACAGGTGCGACGTCGGCTCCAGCGCGACAGCGAGGTCCGTCTCCTCGTCCGTCGGCAGCGGGTCTCGAGAGTCCAGCCCGTCGCGGAAGGCGCCGCGGACCGCCCCGTGCGCGACCGTCCGACCCCGACCGGCGGGGTCGACGTCGACCAGTCGCACGACGACCGTCGGGTCCGGGACGGGAGATTCGATCCGGAGTTCGACCTCGCCCGTCCCGGTGAGCTCCACGGGCCGGTCGAGCGGGTCGGTGTCGAAGGCGAGCGTCCGCGCGTCGTCGTCGTTCGTGAGCGGCGGCGCGGTCGCCGCGCCGTACGGGTCGACGGAGGCGAGCCCGACGGTCGGGTCCGGCTCACAGGCGAACGCGGCCGCTTCCGAGAACTCGCGAGCCGTCGCGGTCGACCCGTCGAATTCGTCGTCCCCGTCGAGGACGTCGGCGCCGTCGGGAACGTCGGCGCCGTCGACCGCGAGCCCGTCCGGCGTGAGCGCGAACGCCATCCGGTCCGCGCCCCCGTCGCCGAGGGTCGGCCACGCGTCGAGCCCGCGCCAGACCCCCGCGCGAGTCCCGCCGCCCTCCCGCTCGGTCCAGACCCGGTAGGGCGGGTGATCGAGGACGCCGGTGTCCTCGTCGCGCAGGAACCGGTCGAACCAGTCGGCCACCTGCCGGCGGAAGTCGACGGCCGACTCGCGGCCGCGGTGGGGCATCCGGTGGCGCCACGGGCCGAGCAGGACGCGGGTCGGCGCGTCGATCCGGTCGACGTACCGGAGCGTGTCTTCGGTGTAGGGGTCGCGCCAGCCGTCGACGGCGAGGACGGGCACGTCGATCCGCTCGACCGGTATCGCTTTGTCCGCCCAGTACTCCCCGTCGGGGCCGGCGTCGAGGAACTGGAACAGCCACGGGTCGCGGTCGTCGAGTTGACCGAGCCGTTCCAGCCACGCGTCGAGCGACGCCGGGTCGCCGGACGGATCCGAGGGCGGTTTCGCGTCGAGCGCCTGCATCAGCGTGAGCCAGTCCATCCCGATGGTGAGCAGCTCGAAGAGGCCGCCGTAGGTGTACGCGTTCCTGACCCCCTCGAACGGGGTGTGGATCGGGACGATCGCCTCGAGCGCGTCCGGGCGCTGCGCGGCGGCGTCGAGCGCGGTGATCCCGCCGTAGGACTTCCCGAACATCCCGACCTTCCCGGTCGTCCACGGGCGGTCGGCCAGCCAGTCGACGATCGCGGCCGGCTCTTCGCCCTCCCGGCGCGTGAACGGTTCGTCGATGAACCCCGTCGACCCGCCCGTGCCGACCATGTCGGCCGCGATAACCTCGTAGCCCCGGGCGGCGAGGTACCGGTTGAGCGGGTCGTACCCGCCGTACGTGATGCTGTCCTGTTGCGGGTACGGCACGTAGTTGAGGAGCGCCGGCGACGGACCGGGCTCGTCGACGGGCTCGTAGCGGGTCGCCGCGACGGTCTCGTCGCCGACGGGGATCCGGAGTCCCTCGTGGCGGGCGATCCGCCCGGTCACTGCAGCTCGTCGGCCCACGGCCACGGTCGGTCGTCGCCCCACGGCCAGGAGTCCGTCGCCTTCATCCCGACGTCGTGGCCCTCCGCTATCGTCTCCTCTTTCACCGACTCGGGGTCGCGGCCCGCGACCTCGCGGTCCGCCTCGGCCAGCGTCGCGACCCCCGCCGCGGACAGCACCGTCAGCTCGCGTAAGTCCCGGATGTCGAGCTTGTCGAGGGTGTCGCCGTGCGTGTGGCCCCACCCCCGGCCGCTGTCCTCGGCGGTCGAGCGGCCCTGCGCCGCGGCGACGCCGCGCTGGGCGAACGGCCAGTGGTCGCTGTGCGGGCGGAGCCCGTCCTCGACCGCGATCGGCACGCCGAACTCGTCGCTCACCTCCGCGAACGCCTCGCCGATCTCCGGCGCGCCGTGGGGGTAGATCTCGAGGTCCCGCGAGTAGCCCGCGCCGTCCATGTTAACGACGCATTTCACGCGGTCGAGGTCGTGGGTGTGCGACCAGTAGTACGAGCCGTAGAGCCCGGTCTCCTCGGCCCCGAAGACGAGGAGCCGGACGCGCGTCTCGAGCTCGTCTTCGATCGACGCGAGCGCCCGGCCCACGCCGACGACGAGCGCCGACCCGAACCCGTTGTCGTTCGCGCCGACACCCACGTCGTGGGCGTCGACGTGCGCGGTGTACAACACCTCCTCGTCGGTGTCGGGGCCGACGACGGCCTCGACGTTCGCGGAGGTGGCCGGCTCGTTCCGCGCCTCGACCGAGAGCGTCGCCTCGACGCCGCGGTCCGCCTCGGCGTCGTCGCAGTGGCGCACGAGCCGGTCGCCGAGCTCCTTGCTCAGCCCGACGGCCGGGATCGGCCCCGGCCCGTTCGTGTGGCCGACGTCGCCGGTCGGCGGGAGCGCCCCCTCGATGTGGTTGTAGAACAGGAAGCCCTCCGCGCCCGACTCGGCCGCGTAGTCGTACTTCTCGCTCCGGTGGACCCACCGGCCGTAGTCGTCGGGAGTGAGGCTCGACGCCATCGCGATGCACCCCGAGAGGTCGACGCCCTCGAAGTCCTCCGGGAGGCCGTGGCCCATGTCGACGACGCTCCCGGTCACCGTTCCCGACGGCGTTCCCGGCAGTTCGACGAGCTCGTGACTCCCGCCGAACGTCGCCGATCGGCCGCCGCGATCGACGGTGAGGGAGGCCTCCCCGCGCCACCAGCCGGGGATCGGGAACGGCGTCGTCGAGACCTCGTCGAGCCCCGCGTCCTCGAACGCGTCGGCCACGAGCGACGCCCCCGCGGCCTCGCCCTCGTGGCCGGGCATCCGATCGCCGAGGTCCGCGAGGTCGGCGAGCAGCTCCCACGCGGTCGATTCCGTGTACGCGTCACCGACGGTCTCGGACGGCAGGGTTGTCATACGCTCCCACACACGTGCGTCTCGTATATGATTCCGCGGGGACGGCGGGAGGATTGCCGGGAGATCGCGGTCAGTCCGCGTCGCTCGCTCGGTCCACGAGCCCGCGGGCGGTCGCGAACAGCTCGTCGGCGTCGCTCTCGTCCCGCGCCTCGGCGGTGATCCGAACCAGCGGCTCGGTCCCGCTCGCTCGCACGAGGAACCAGCCCGCCTCCGTCTCCACTCGTATCCCGTCGAGCGCGGACACGTCGTCGAACTCCTCGCGGGCGAGGTCGGCGACGCGGTCGACCACGGCTCGCTTCTCGTCGAGTCGGATCGAGTCCCGCCGGATCGGGTACGACGGGAGGTCGTCGACGAGTCCGGCCAGCGACCCCGCCGCGCCGACCAGCGCGGCCAGCGTGCAGGCGGCGAGCGGGCCGTCGGGACAGCGCGTCCGGTCGGGCCAGATCCACGCGCCGCTGGGTTCGCCGCCGAACGCGACGTCCGGCTGCCGCGTCTCGGCGGCCACGTACGCGTCGCCGACGGGCGTGTACGTCACCTCGGCGCCGACCTCGGCGAGCGCGTCGGCGACGAGGAGGCTCGTGTCGACCGGCACCGCCACGCGGTCGCCCGCCTCGGCCTCCCGCCGGGCGAACAGCGCGAGCAGCGCGTCCCCCGAGACGAATCGTCCGCGCTCGTCGATCGCCATCAGCCGGTCGGCGTCGCCGTCGTGGACGACCCCGAGGTCCGCGTCGGTCGCCTCGACGACCGCGCAGGCCGTCGCGCAGTTCTCGGCGGTCGGCTCGCTCGGCCGCCCCGGGAACCGACCGTCTCGCTGGGCGTTGAGCGTCTCCACGTCGCAGCCGGCCGCGTGGAGCGCGTCGGCGGTGACGCGCCCGACGCCGTTCCCGAGGTCGACGACGACGGCGAGGTCGTCCGGGAGCGCGACCGACTCCCGGAGGGCGCGCTCGTGGCGGTCCCGGGCGCCCTCCAGCCGGCGGTGGGACCCGAGGTTGTCCCACGCCGCGAACTCGAACGCCTCCGCCTCGACGATCTCCGCGATCCGGGCGTTCGCGTCCTCGTCGAACGCGCTGCCGTCCGCGCTCCAGAGCTTGATCCCGTTGTCGGGCGCCGGGTTGTGCGAGGCGGTGACGACGACGCCGGCGTCCGCGCCCTCGGCGACGACCGCGCGGGCGACGGTCGGCGTCGACTGGACGCCGACGTCGACGACGTCGCCGCCGCACTCGGTGATTCCGGCGGAGAGGGCGCGGCTCAGCGTTCGCCCGCTCGCGCGCGCGTCCCGACCGAGAACGACGGTTTCCGCGCCGTCCGTCGCGAGCGCGCGGCCGACGTCGAGCGCGAGGCTCGCGGTGATCTCGTCGCCGACGCGTCCACGGACGCCGCTCGTCCCGAACATACCGCGGTTTCACCGCCGGGCGAAAAGACGTTTCTGGTCCGATCCGGGGAACCGGGGCCTCGCACGCCGGGAGAGGGACCCTCAGAGCGCCCGCCCACGTTATGGGCGTCGGCGTCCATTCCCCGCTATGTCGTCACCTCCGTTTATCGACCCCGAATCGGGAGAGTTGGACGTCCGGGAGATCCGAGCGGAGGCGTTCCCCCTCGCGGGCCTCATCGCCTTCTTCGGCGGTGCGGCCCTGGTGTTGTTCCTGATCTCCCTGCTGGTCGGCGGGAGCTCCCTGCTCGTCGGATTCCTCACCGTCGTCTCGCAGTTCGTGATCGCCGTCGGCACCGGGATCACGCTGATGTACGTCGTCGCGCGGGGGATTCAGCTCGCGGACCGCTGAGCGCGAGCAATTGAACGCGGACCGCTGAACGCGGACCGCCGGGTGTGCCACGGACGTGCGCCGGTGAGGGGCTAGCCCAGCGCGACCTGAACGAGCGAGAGCGCCGCCGAAACGCCGCAAAAACGACGGCGGGCCGTCTCACTCGACGTTCGGTGCTTTCTCGTCCGTTCGGCCCGGGAGTTCCAGCTCGATCTCGAGTTCGGGCTCGCCGACGCCCTCGAAGTCGATCTCGAGTTCGACCGGCTCGCCGAACGAGAACGGGAGCTCCCACTCGTCGGTGCTGATCGTCAGTTCGTCCCCGTCGCGGAGCTGTTCGCCCAGCTCGATCAGGAACTCGCCCGCCTCGCTCGCGTCGAGCCGGTACTCCTGTTCGAAGTCGCGGCCCGTTCGAATGGTCGTGCGCTCGGTCTCGTCGGTGTCGGATTCGGTGTGTGACATGTGGGTGGTCCTCTCGAAAGACGTCGACGGTCACGTCGCTCGCATTCCCTCCGACCGCGGTTCCGGATCTCCGCGAGTATCGACGTTTCGAGGTTTGCGCGCGGCGAGACGTCGGGGACTCGTGTGCCTCTTGATCCGATGTCGGGGACCCCGTGCGTGTCGGAACCCGACGCCGGCTCGGAACAGGAGTGGGTATCAGTGACCGTCGGCGTATTTAGGCAGGCCTAAAGCAAAAGCGGTGTGGTTCGCGTCGCCGACGGCGGCCGCGTGGGTCGCCGGCCGGAAACGGGCGGGTTCGTCGAACGATTCGACCGTCGGCGTCGGAACGAGAGGTCCCGCCGAGCGTTACATGTAGCCGAGGTCGCGGAGCCGCTCCATCAGGTCCTCTTTGTCCTGAGCGCGGCCGGCGCGCTCGGTCGTCCCCTCGAGGTCTTGGAGCCACGCCGGTTCCTCGGTCGTCTTGTCAGTGCTGACTTCGCTGCCGAGCGAGCGGAAGCCCGCGAAGTACTTCGGCGAGATGGGGACGTCTTCCTGGGTGACTCCGTCGGGGAGGTCCTCGGCCGAGTCGGGGACGTACCCCTCGTCGGGGAACGCCTCGACCGTGTCGGGGACGACGTAGTTCCAGAACGCCTCCCAGACGTCGGCCTCGGCGAACTGGAGGATGGGTTGGATGCGGTCGTGCGGCGGGAACAGCTCCGGGTCGTGGCGCGGCGAGAAGAACGTCTCATCCGCGCGCGCCTCCTGCTCGTCCCACCGCACGCCCGAGATGACCCCGTCGATGTCGTACTCCTCGAGCGCGTCGTTGAGCGCGACCGTCTTCAGCAGGTGATTCCCCACGTACGTGTCCAACAGGAACGGGAACGACTCCTCCTCGTACTCGAGGATCTCGCGGATGTGGTGCTGGTTGTGCTCGGAGAGGGCGTCGACGGGGATGTCGTCGCCGGGTTCGAGCCCGTGGTCGTCAACGTAGGCGCCGACGTCCTCGTTGCGGGCGTACACCAAATCGATCTCCCACTCGTCGGCCCAGCGCTCGACGAAGTCGGTGATCGAGTCGAAATGCTGGAAGTGGTCGATGAAGACGGCGGTCGGCTTCTCGTAGCCGTACTCCTCGGCCACCTGATTGATGAAGTACAGCGTCAGCGTCGAGTCCTTCCCGCCGGTCCACATCACCGCCGGGTTCTCGTACTGCTCGAGCCCCCGCCGCGTGACCTCGATCGCCTTCTCCAACTTGTGTTGCAACGACGGGTAGTCCGCCGGATCCTCGCCCTCGCCGTCGGCGTAATCGACGTCGACGCTCGCCGGGAAGTCATCGCTCATACGGGCTGAGTGTCAGTGCGAAGCGAAATAGGCCTTCTGAATCCGAACCGCGCCGTCGCTCCCGGCGATCGGGTCCCGCTCGGCGTAGCACAAGGGATATGTCGGCGGAACCGGACTACCGGGTCATGGGACTGTTCGACCGGCTGCGCGGCGACGACGACGAGCGCGTCGTCTTCCTCGGCATCGACGGCGTACCGTACGACCTCGTTCAGGAGCACCCCGACGTGTTCGAGAACCTGACCGACATCGCCGAGACGGGATCAGCCGGGCGCTTGGAGAGCATCGTACCGCCCGAGTCGAGCGCGTGCTGGCCGAGCCTCACGACCGGCGTGAACCCCGGCGAGACGGGCGTGTACGGCTTCCAAGACCGCGAGGTCGACTCCTACGAGACGTACGTCCCGATGGGGCGACACGTGAAGGCGACGCGGCTGTGGGACCGCGTCACCGACGCGGGCCGGGACGCGACCGTGCTCAACGTCCCGGTCACCTTCCCGCCGTCGACGCGGATCCAGCGACAGGTCTCCGGCTTCCTCTCGCCCGGGCTCGACGCGGCGGCGAGCGACGACGCGGTCGAGCGGGTGCTCGGAGACCGGGACTACCGCATCGACGTGAACGCGAAGCTCGGCCACGACGAGGACAAGAGCGAGTTCATCGAGAACGCTCACGCCACCCTCGACGCCCGACAGGACGTGTTCACCCACTACCTCGATCAGGACGACTGGGACCTGTTTTTCGGCGTGTTCATGAGCACCGACCGGGTCAATCACTTCCTGTTCGGCGACTACGCGAACGACGGGACGTACGGCGACGACTTCCTCGACTTCTACCGCACGCTCGACGGCTACATCGGCGAGATCCGCGACTCGCTCGACGACGACACGACGCTGATCGTCGCCTCCGACCACGGCTTCACCGAGCTGGAGTGGGAGGTGAACTGCAACGAGTTCCTCGCCGGCGAGGGGTGGCTCTCGTACGACGATGACGACCACGACTCGCTCGAAGACATCGACGACGAGGCGCGCGCGTACTCGCTCATCCCCGGGCGCTTCTACCTCAATCTCGAGGGCCGCGAACCCGAGGGCGTCGTCCCCGAGTCGGAGTACGAGGCGGTCCGCGATGAGCTCCGCGCCGACCTGGAGGGGCTCACCGGCCCCGACGGCCGGCAGGTGTGCAAGCGGATCGTGAACGGCGAGGACGCCTTCGACGGCGCCCACGACGAGATCGCGCCGGACCTCGTCGTCATCCCCGCGGACGGCTTCGACCTGAAGTCCGGCTTCGGGGGCAAGGAGGCCGTCTTCACCGAGGGGCCGCGAAACGGGATGCACAAGTTCGAGAACTCGCTGCTGTACACGACTGACCCCGACGTCGACGTCGCGGGCTCGAACCTCTTCGACGTCGCGCCGACGATTCTGGACCTGATGGACGTCGACGCCGACGCCGACTTCGACGGCGAGAGCCTCATCGCGGAGTAGACCGTCACCGTCGCGGGCGCACCGCCGGTTCCGCCGCCGGGCTCGGCGCCGATTCCGCGGGCGACCTCAGCCGAGGAGCGACCAGCGCTCGCCCGGTTCGGCCCGAAACCCGTACAGGTCCTCTCCGTCGACGGCTATCAGCCGTCCTCCGACGGCGTACAGCTCCTCGACGCGGACGCCCTCCGGGAGGGGGGCGGACCAGCGACCGTCCCCGTCGGCGCCGACCGCGACGAGCGCGGGTCCCGGCTCGACTCCGTCTCCGCCCGATTCCTCGCCGACGCCGTAGATTCCGCGATCGTCGACGGCCGTCGGGCGGGAGGCCGGGAGACCCGCGTGCTCCCACGCGACCTCGCCGGCAGCGACGTCGAGCGCACGGACGACCTCGCCGCGGTGGAGGTACACGCGTCGCCCGGCGCCGTCGTCCCCGCTCGTTTCGCCGTCGTCCCCGCTCGCCCCGCCGACGGGCGGGCGCTCGTTCGGCGCCGGCACGTCCAACGCGAACCGCGGGCCGAGGTCGCGGTCGAACCCGCGCACAGACGGCCCGCCGTCGGCGGCGACCACGACGGCGTCGTCGACGACGGTGAGCCAGTCGACGCCGGCCTCGAGCGACCGGGTCGCCAACCACTCGCCGGCCGCGTCGAACCGGGCGATCCGGGCGCCCCCCGAGTCGCCCTCGTCGAGGGCGACCCAAACGGCGTCCCCGTCGACCGCGACGCGGTCGGGGGAGAGCGAGCGCGGCGACCCGTCGCCCGCGTCGGGCCACGCCTCTGCCACCGCGAAGGCGCGATCGCCGGAGCCGGCGTCGAGGACCACCGCGTCGTCACGCGTGACGGCGACCGCGAGACGCCCGCCCGCGCGGACGGCGTCGACGGTCACCGCGGGCGCGTCGCCGGTCACACCGTCGTCGTCGCCGGTCCCGCCGTCGGCGCTCTCGGCGATCGCGTCGGTCCGCCAGCGGACGGGGTCTGGCTCGTCGGCCTCGTCGCCGCCGCTGTCGGCGGTGTCGACCGTCGGGTCGTCGAGGTCGAGCGCGGCGCGCTCGCGGTCGATCGCGGTGACGCGGCCGCCCTCGACGGGGACGAACACCGACGTCTCGGTGACGGCCGGGACGCCCGTCGCCTGTCGGTCGGTCTCCGCCTCGAGCCGGGCGTCGCCGGCCGGGTCGAGGCCGGTCACCTCGGCGTTCTCGTAGTCGCGCCACGCGTCCTCCTCGAAGTCGAACGTCCGTCCCGACTGGTTCCGGACGACGAACAGCCGGTCGCCCGCGGGGCGGAACCACCGGTCGCCGGCGCCGAACATCCCGCCGCCCCCGAGCGACGACTCCCACGCGAGGTCGCCGCCGCCGGGGCGGTAGCCGCAGCCGGCGAGCGCGCCCGCGAGACCGACGCCGGCGGTCGCGAGGAACCGGCGCCGTGAGGAGTGTCCGGGGGAGCCACGCCCCGTCACGCCGCCTCACCCGCGCGCTCGCGGAGCCGCCGGACCCGCTCGCGGGTCGGGGGATGGGTCTCCGGGAACACGTCGGTGCTCACCAGCTCCTCGTCGCCGAACGCGCGGCTCTCCAGCGGCGCGACGTACAGCGCCTCGGCGCCGCCGTCGAACTCGCGGAGGTCGCGTTCGGGCACCGCCGGCATCGATTCGTCGAGCGTCTCCAGCGCGCTCGCGAGCGCCGCCGGCGACCCCGTGATCTCGGCGGCCGCGCCGTCGGCCGCGTACTCGCGGTACCGCGAGAGCACCCGGTGAATGAGGACGCTCCCGAACCAGAACATCGCCGAGACGGTGAGCGTGAGGACCGCGCTCACCGTGATCACGACGATCCCGACCGCGAGCGCCCGGCCGTCGCGGTTCCCGCCCGACCCGCCGCCGACGCTGAGGAACCGGAACAGGCCGTAGAGGACGTAGAAGGCGAGCACGGCGAGGTAGTAGGTGACGGTCGGGAGCACCCACGCGACGGTCATCAGACTGGCGTCGCGGTTCGCGAGGTGCGCGAGCTCGTGGGCCACCACGGCGTCGCGCTCGTCGTCGTCGAGCGCCTCCAACAGCGCGGTCGTGACGACGACGGTGCCGTTCCCGGGCGTCCCGACCGCGAAGGCGTTCGGCAGCTCGGTCCGCGCGACCGCCACGTCCGGCTTCGGGACGTCCGCCTGCGCGGCCAGCCGCGTGACGGCGGCGTGGAGCTCCGGGTACTCGTCGGGCGACACCCGCCGCCCGCCGACGGAGCGGAGGACGGTCCGCGGGCCGTACCGGTACTGGACCGCGAGTCCGACGAGGATGACGACCGTCAGGAGGACGGGATCGACGTAGAACTCGCCCGTGTACGGGCGCTCGTTCGCCCACTCCAACAGGGGGAGCCCGACCGCGTTGATCAGGAAGACGAACGCGTAGACGAACGCGAACGGGAGCGCGATCACCAGTCCGGTCGCGATCGCCATCCGGAGGCGGAGCCGCTGGTCTCGGTCGAGCCGGTTCGGCGGGGCGAGCGCGCGGAGGGGACGGAAGAGGTCGGCGATGGAGGGCGACATCGTATGCGACGGCCGCGTAGGACTGCCGCCGGCTTAAATCTGCTCGGTCGGCGTCGAACACCGCATACAGAGCACGTCGGTGCCGGCCCAGTTGACGTCGTTCGATCCGCAGCTCGGACACCGGTGCGTCTCGTTGCCGTACTCGGTCGTGCCCCGCGGCGCCGCGAGGTGGCCGTCCGCGACCGCCTTCTCGACGAGGCCGGCGAAGCGCTGCTTTTTGATCCGGGCGCGGTGCGCGAGGAAGTCGCCCGCCCTGGCGGGGTCCGACCCGTGGAGGTCCTCCCACTGAATCGCGATCTCGCCGTTCGCCTGCCCGCGGGCGACCTGCTTGACCGTCGCCGCCGCGGCGCCGAACAGCGGGGTCGTCGCGAGCGCCTGCGGCGAGTCGATCGCGTCGCCGGCGGTCGCGTACCGCTCCGCGGCGTCGTCGTAGGCCTCCGCGGCGCCGTCGAGTCCGCCGGCGACGCGGAAGTCGGCGACGAACTCCCCGAGGCAGGCCGTCTGCCCGGGCGCGTCGAGGACGCGCTGGAAGTCGCGCGTCGCGGCGATCCCCTCGACCGCTCGCTGGGTGGCGCGGCCGTCGACGCCCGCGACCCGGTACGCGACGGTCGCGGCGAGCAGCTGTTGGAGCCCCTGGCCGATCCACCCCTTCTCGTCCGGCGCGAACGGGTCGAGGTCCTCGCGCGGGTCGGCGAGCACGCGCCGCCCGCCGCGCGTGTATCGGTCGCCGGCGCGCTCGTACTCGCGGACCGCGAGCGCGTCCACCGCCGCGTCGTGGTGGCCGCCGTCCTGCGTGTTCATACCGATCCCACGTGCGCCACGGGATTATCGCTGGCGGTCGTCGAGCCGCCGCGCGGCGGGGTCGGACTCACGCCGGCGCGGCGCCGGGGCTGACCGCCTCGTAGAACGCGACCGAGTAGGTCGCGTAGAACGCGGCGAACGCGCTCGTCAGCAGGAGGTAGCCGACGCCGGCCGCGGCGATCACGGGCAGGGTCGGCTCGACCCCCGCCAAGTCGGCGAACGGCGTGCCGGGCATCCCCGCGGACTGGGGACCGAGGACGACCGAGGCCGCCGCGGCCAGCGTCCCGAGGACGACGCTCCCGACGAGGAGAATCAGCGTGTAGCCGGCGACGCTCAGGAGGTTCGACCGGACGAGCCCCACGCTGCGCCGGAACCCGTCGACGAGCTCCGCGTCGTCGAGGACGACCGCGTGGGCGTAGAACTGGACGGCGAAGGTGACGAGGAGGTACGCGAGGAGGAACCCGCCTCCGACGACCGCGAGGAGCGCGAGCAGCGTCGGGTCGACGCCGACGCCCGGCGCGTCCGCGGGCATCGACGCGTGGCCGCCGATCACGGCGATCAGTCCGCCCACGAACGCGACGAACCCGAAGACGAGGTTGATCGCGAGCAGGACGAAGTAGCCGAGCAGCAGCGACACGTAGTTCGCCTTCCCCTCGGCGACCAGCGTCCCGAGGCCGGTCCGTCCCGCGACGGCCTCGCTCGCCATGCCGAGCAGCCCGCCCTGGACGAACGGGAGCACGAGAACGAACGCGGCGAAGGTCGCGAGCGAGACGCCCGCCGACAGGATCGGTCGCGTCGGCGGAACGAGGAGGTTCGGGGCCTGCGCGAGCCCGTACAGCGCCGTGACGAGCAGGAGGACCGGGTTGCGAACGATACCACCGACTGCCGGACGGAGGGCGTGGAGGGCCGCCATGGCCTCACGTTTCGGTCGGCGTATATAAATTGACCGTCCGCGTCCGTCGCCGGAGCGGGCCTCACTTCCAGGGCGTCCCGACGACCTCGGCCTGGATCTCGTGGCCGACGCGGAGTCGACAGTCGGACTCGGGCGCGGCGACGCAGGGGAGGACGTAGCCGGCGTCGAGGGCGGACGGCTTCAGCGCTCGCGGCGACCGTCCGTGACGCACCTCGCCGTCGAGCAGCTCCGCCGTGCAGGTGCCGCACGCGCCGTACAGGCAGCCGTACGGGAGGCCCACGTCGACCCGCTCCGCCGCGTCGACGATCGTCTCGCCCTCCGCGACGCGGATCGTCTCCGTCCCCCCGTCCGGGCGGACGAGTTCGACGGCGTGGGTCGTCGCGTCAGTCACGACCGATCACTGCCAGACGTCGCTCGTGCAGTCGCCGCCCGGCCAGCGGATCTCGTGGGCGCGCGCCGGGCCGCCGGGCGCGTCGCCGAAGTCGACGAGGAACTCCTCGTCCAGTTCCAGCCGTCCCTCGTCGGGATAGACGTCCGCCTTGAGCATGAGCGACCCCTCCTCGGCGATGTCCGGGAAGAACTGGTTGTCCCACGACGAGAACAGCGACGTCGTCCAGTAGAGCCGCTCGCCGTCCCGGGAGAGCTGGAGCATCTGCGGCGCGCCGCGGATCTCCTCGGCCTGCACCGTCTGCCGGTCGCCGAAGAGACCGCCGGCCCACACCCGATCGACCAGTCGCGGGTTGCCGGCGTCGCTCACGTCGTACATCCGGACGTCGCCGTGGAGCCAGTTCGAGAAGAACAGGTACTGGTCGTCCAGCGACAGCAGGATGTCCGTGATGAGCGGCGGCACCGGCATGTCCCAGTCCTCGTGTTCGCGCGGCTCCTCGTCGATGACGACGTCCCAGTCCCACGTGCCGTCGGTCGTCTCGTAGAAGCGGATGATGTTCGAGGAGAGCGCCGCGCCGACGTACCCCTGCGTCTCCTCCGGGTTGTGGCTCATCCGGACTTCGAGCGGAATCCGCCCCTGCTCGCCGAACTCGAGCGTCTGTACGTGCTCGCGGTCCTCCCACGACCAGATGTGGATGCTGTCGCCGTAGTCGCCCGCCTCGACGTCCTCGAGGTCGAACCCCGGGTAGTAGGTGTTCGGCGCGGCCCACTCGCTGGAGATCATGACGTCGTGGCGGGGCTGATACCAGTAGTCGTAGTTCATCTCCATCTCGCCGAGGTCGGCCTCCCAGCGGCCGTCGATGCTGAAGTCCTCCTGGTCCAGCTGGAGGAACCCGCCGGGGAGCTCGCCGTTCGCGTCGCCGAGCATGCTGATGACGACCTTCCCGCCGGGGACGCAGTGGACCGTGTGCGGGGCGGACAGGTCGTGTTCGAACACCTCCTCCGGTTCGATGACCCTCACCATCTCGGGGTTGCGCGGGTCCTCGGCGTCGATGACGTGAATGCGCGAGGAGCGCTGGCCCGGAACGACCAGGTACTGCCGAGAGAGCCCCTCGGCGTGACACGACGAGGAGCAGGCGTTCCAGCCGAAGTGGTGGAGCTCGTCGCCCTTGTTTGGCATCTCGACCGCGTCGATCAGCTCGCTGTAGGTGTCCGACGCGGGGTCGAGGTCGACGACGCCGATCATGTCCGGCCCCTCGTTCTCCATACCCACCCGTGGCGCCATCACGTACGCCGTCTTTTCCCGACCGCTCTCGGTCCGCATCGCGGCCGGCGTCGGATACCCCGGCCCCTCGACCTCGTGGTGCTCGTGACCGTGCTGTTCCGCGTCGTGGCTGGGTTCGTCGGTGCTCATCCCAGATCGCCGGTTGGCATTCAGCACTATTAATAATGTAGTATCGTTTATATTCTAGTCACACAGTTATTTATCGAATTACATGTCAGTGCCGACTGACGGTCCCGAGCGCAACGACGTCCGGACGACCGGCGTCCCTCGGGTTATCGAACGCGGTAGTCGCCGCCGCTACCAGGTGAGCCCCTCGTACGTCAGGCCGTCGCGCCGCTCGATTATCCGCCGCCCGTCGATCACGACGGGCTCGGCCATGGCGTCGAAGGCGTCGTCGAGCGCCGCGAACTCGTCCCAGTCGGTGACGACGAGCGCGGCGCTCGCCCCCTCCAGCGCGGCGGCCGCGGAGTCGGCGTACGCGAGGTCGGGGAAGCGCTCGCGCATGGCGTCGGTCGCGACCGGGTCGTAGCCGACGACCTCGGCGCCGCGCGCCCGCAGCCCCTCGACGATCGGGATCGCCCGGGAGTTCCGGGTGTCGTCGGTGCCCGGTTTAAATGCGAGCCCGAGCACGGCGACGCGCTCGCCCGCGACGTCGACGTGCGAGTCCAGCAGTTCGAGCATGCGCTCCGGCTGGCCGTCGTTCACCGCGACCGCGGCGTCGAGCATCGGCGGCTCGTAGCCGGCTTCGCGGGCTGCTGCCCTAATTGCATCAACATCTTTGGGAAAACAACTTCCGCCCCAGCCCACCCCCGAGCGCAGGAACCGCGCCCCGATGCGGTCGTCGAGCCCGACCGCGTCCATCACCTCGTAGGCGTCGATCCCGAACCGCTTGCAGACGTTCCCCAGGTCGTTCGCCAGCGAGATTTTCGACGCTAAAAAGGCGTTGTTGGCGTACTTGATCATCACGGCGGTCTCGGGGTCGGTCCGGATCACCGGCACGTCGCCGTCGGTCGCGTCGAGCAGGGGCTCGTAGAGGGCCTCCAGCCGATCGGTCGCCCAGTCGGAGTCGGCGCCGAAGACGAGCTTGTCCGGGTGTTGGAAGTCGTCGACTGCGGACCCCTCGCGGAGGAACTCGGGGTTGGTCGCGAGCTCGACGCGGTCGGCCGCGTCGCCGGCGCCCGCCAGGAGCGCCTCGCGGACCTCGCGGACGCCCGGCGGCGTGATCGTGCTCTTGACGACGACGAGGTGGCGGTCCTCGGGGTCGCCCGCCGCGGCGGAGTCTCCTCCTACGTCCGCCAGCGCCTCGCCGGTCATCCCCGCGGCCGCGGTGAGGGGACCGAGGTCGATGCTACCGTCCTCGCGCGAGGGGGTACCGATCGCGAGGAACGTCACGTCGGCGTCGGGGACGCCGTCGTACTCGGTCGTCGCCCGGAGCCGGTCGCCCGCGTGCTCGGCCAGGAGGTCGTCGAGCCCCGGTTCGTGGATCGCCGCGCGGCCGTCGTTCAGGGCGTCGACGACGTCCGGGTCGATATCGATCGCCGTGACGTCGTGACCCGCGTCTGCAAGGCAGGCCGCGAGGGTGGTACCGACGTAACCGCTGCCGACGACGGTGACTCGCATGCCGAAACGAGCGACCCCCGACACAAAGAGCGTTGCGCGTCGCGCGGGCCCGTCCGGCCCGGGGGAGCCGATCCCGGTCGATTCTTACGGGTCCGCCTCCGAGCGATCGGCATGGTAGAGCGACCGCCGCACGGGGCCGGCGCCGAGCGAGCCGACGGCGAGCGGTCGGGCGGGGCCGTCGCGAGCGAGCGCGGTCCCGTCGCGCGAATCGGCTGGGCCCTCGTCCTCGCGCTGCTCGCGGTCCCGATGGCCGTCATCTCGGCCGGCGGCGATCTCACGGTGGTGAGCCTGTGGGGGTTCCTCAACGCGGCGGCGTCCGGCTCCGGGGTCGGCGGGTACCCCGTGTGGGCGTACTTCCTCGACCAGTCGCGGCCGTTCGCGGCGCTCCCGGCGTCGATCCGCGCGTGGCCGCTCGCGATCGGGTTCCACCTGCTGTCGGCGGCGAGCGCCGTGGCCGGCGTGGCGCTCGGACGGGAGGACCGACGCGTCACCGGCGGCCTGCTCGTCTTAGCGGCGACCGCGAGCCTGTGGGTCTCCGTCGGGCTCGCGACGCGGTTCGGCGTCGGGACCACGTCGAGCGTCTTCACCGTGCTCCCGGTCGGCGCGGTCGCGACGCTCGCGGTCGCCGTCGTCGCGTACGGCGGCGACCTCCGCGGAGTCGTCACGCGGTGAGGCGGTCGACGGCCGCTCCCACATCGACGGCGTTTATATAGGCGGCCGCGGAAGCACGCGCCATGACGACGCTGCCGAACGTCGTGGCCGTCACCGGGATCGCGGGGCTGGCGACGGGGCTCGGCGCGCTGCCGGTGTTCTTCCGGCCGGGGGTGACCCACCGGGTGTACGACGCCGCGCTCGGCCTCGCCGCCGGGCTGATGGTCGCCGCCAGCGTCTTCGGACTGATCGTCCCCGGCATGGAGGAGGGGACGCTCCGGGCGGTGATGTCGGGGGTCCTGCTCGGCGGGGGCGTGCTGCTCGGCGGGAACTACGCGATCCCGCACCTCCACGCGCAGTACCGCGAGTGGCTCCCCGAGGGCGGCGCGACCGGCGACGACGCCGCCATCCAGACGGGTGACGGCCCGACGGCGGACGAGCCGGGCGTCGAGGTCGACGCCGACGGCTCTCCGTCTGCGGTCGCCGCCGCGCGCGAGGTGACGCTCCGGAAAGCCGTGCTGATCGGGGGAGCGATCACCCTCCACAACGCCCCCGAGGGGTTGGCGATCGGCGTCGCCTTCGCCTCCGGGTTAGAGGAGGTCGCGCTGCTGCTCGCGGTCGTGATCGGCCTCCAGAACGTCCCCGACGGGTTCGCGTTCGCGGTGCCGATGGCGGACACCGGGATGTCGAGCCCGCGGGTGCTCTGGTACACCACCCTCTCGGGGGTGGTCCCGCAGGTCGTCGCCTCGGTGTTCGGCTTCTCGCTCGTCGGGCTCGCGGCCGGTCTCTTCCCGGTCTCCGCCGGCTTCGCCGCGGGCGCGATGCTCGCGGTCGTCTTCCGGGAGCTGATCCCCTCCTCGCACGGTCACGGCCACGCCGACGCCGCCACCGGGGCGTTCCTCGTCGGGTTCGTGCTCCTCGTCGTCGTCGACGCGGTCGTCGTGGTGTGAGCCGCGCCGACCCGCGACAGCTTTTCGAGCCGCGAGTGGCAGGACCCGACCATGTCCGCCACCGTGTCGACGCCGACAGCCGACGAGACGTGCGCCTACTGCGGCTCGCGCATCTTCGAGCACGACCCGATCTGCGTGCGCGACTGCGACGACGACTGCGGGTCGCCCGCCTATTTCTGCAACTACGCCTGCCTCTCGGCGCACATCGACGAGGAGGACCTCACCGCGGGGAACGCCTGCGAGTGGTCGCCGGGTGAGTGACGCGGCGGACCGGCGGACGCTCGCTCGCTACTCGTTGTCCGGACTGCTCGGGTGGTAGTCGGTGTCGTACTGCCCCGGGTTGCCGTCGACGCGGTCGGGGTTGATCCGGCCGGCGAGCAGCATGAAGTCGAGGACGGTGCAGTACAGCATCGCCTCGACGACGGGGACGGCCCGCGGCGGGAGGACGGGGTCGTGACGCCCCACGACCTGCACCTCTTTCTCCTCGCCCGTCTCCCAGTCGGCCGAGCGCTGCTTCTTCGGGATCGAGGTGGGCGCGTGCCACGTCGCCTCGCCGTAGATCGGCTCGCCGGTCGTGATCCCCCCCTGGAGCCCGCCGTGGTCGTTGCCGACGGGGACGGGGTCGCCCTCCTCGCTCTCGACGTGGTCGAACGACTCGCCGTCGTCGAACGTCCAGTCCTCGTTGCGGTCGCTGCCGGAGACGAGGGTCGCGTCCGTCCCGAGGCCGTACTCGACGCCGGTCGTCGCCGGGATGGAGAACATCGCCTGCCCGAGCCGGGCGGGGAAGCTGTCGAACCGCGGGGCGCCGAGTCCGCGGGGGACGCCGCGGCACTCGAAGTAGATAGAGCCGCCGATGGAGTCGCCGCGCTCTTGATACCCCTCGATCAGCTCCTGCATCTCGGCGGCGGCCTCGGGGTCGGCGCAGCGCACGTCGTTCTCCTCGCTGTGCTCGAGCAACTGCTCGAAGCTCACGGGCTCGGCCTCGACGTCGCCGATCTGGTTGACGTGCGCTTTGATCTCGACGTCGTGTTCGGAGGCGTCGAGCACCTGCTCCGCGACCGCGCCCGCGGCGACCCAGTTCACCGTCTCGCGCGCGGAGGAGCGCCCGCCGCCGCCCCAGTTGCGCGTGCCGAACTTCGCGGAGTAGGTGTAGTCGCCGTGCGAGGGGCGCGGCGCCGTGACGTACGGCTCGTACTTCCCGGAGCGCGCGTCCTTGTTCTGGATCACCATGCCGATGGGCGTCCCGGTGGTGTAGCCGTCCTGGACGCCGGAGTTGACGACGACCTCGTCGGGCTCGCCCCGGGAGGTCGTGATCATCGACTGGCCCGGCTTGCGCCGGTCGAGCTGCGCCTGGATCGCTTCCTCGTCGAGCTCGACCCCCGCGGGGACGCCCGAGACCGTCACGCCCATCGCGTCGCCGTGGCTCTCGCCGTACGTCGTCACCTGGAAGAGCCGACCGAACCGGTTCCCGTTCATACTCGCACGTGTGGCCGGGGGCATATAGGGGTTGCAATCCGCGCAACCGGACGGGCGGCCGGTCGGCCGCGGCCGGGACGGGCGCCGCGCGGTCGACGCCTCGCCGCGACCGACGGGAGTATATAAGGCGACGCCGTTGATGGGAGCGTGCGCGAACGTCTCACCTCCGACCTCGGCGTGTACGCCCTCTCGGGCCTGTTCTCGCTGGTCGTGTTCGCCGTGGCGCTGGGGATCCTCTCGCGGACGCTGCCCGGCGGGCTCGGCTCGCGCCAGCTCGTCGGTCTCGTGGTCGGCTACCTGCTGTTCATCGGCGCGTACACGGCCGCGTGGTTCATCTACAGCGAGATCGACAGCCGCGAGCAGATCTGACGCGGCGGCGTCCCCTCTGCCGTCGAGAGCGCGTCTGCCGAACGACTTTCACGCCGGCCCCTGAGTGACCGGTATGACGTGGGACACCATCACGCTCGACGTCGACGCGGACGGCGTCGCGACGCTCACCGTCGACCGCCCGGACCAGCTCAACGCCCTCACCGTCGACACGCTCGAAGCGATCGGGGAGGCGCTCGACGAGGCCGAGGCGGACGGCGCTCGCGCGCTGGTGCTGGCCGGCGCGGGCGACGAGGCGTTCGTCGCGGGCGCGGACATCTCCTACATGGTCGAGCTGTCGACGCCGGAGGCGCAGGCGTACGCCGAACTCGGCCACGGCGTCGCCGACGCGATCGAGTCGTTCCCGGCGCCGACGGTCGCGGCGATCGACGGCTACGCGTTCGGCGGCGGCTGCGAGCTGGCGCTCGCCTGCGACCTCCGGGTCGCCGCCGAGAGCGCCGTGCTCGGTCAGACCGAGATCGACCTCGGCATCATTCCGGGGTGGGGCGGCACCCAGCGGCTCTCGCGGCTCGTCGGCGACGAGACGGCCAAGCGGCTCGTCTTCCTGGGCGAGCGGATCGACGCCGCGGAGGCGGCCGAGGTCGGCTTCGTCGGCGAGGTCGTCGCGGACGACGCGTTCGACGACCGGATCGACGAGCTGGCGGGTGAGCTGGCCGCGAAGCCCGCGTTCGCGACCCGCGCCGCGAAGGAGGCGCTCAACGCGGTCCACGACGGGACCCAGAAGGGCGGGCTCGCCCTCGAACGTCGGGCGTGGGCCGGGCTGTTCGGCACGCACGACCAGCGCGAGGGCATGCGCGCGTTCCTCGAGAAGCGCGAGCCGGAGTTCGAGTAACTGCCGGCCGAGAACGCCGAGGAGACGGTCGGGGTCGACGCGGTCGACACCGCTGCGACCCGTGACACCGAGGTCCACGGAACCGGGGGATCGCCACGCTTTATTAATCCGCCCGAGTACCGGCGACATGGACCAGTTGCGGCAGTCGCTCCTCGACGCGCCGATCATCGAGAAAGGCGAGTACCAGTACTTCGTCCACCCGATCAGCGACGGCGTCCCAATGCTCGAACCGGAGCTGCTCCGGGAGATCGTCATCCGGATCATCCGGAAGGCGGAGCTGGAGAACGTCGACAAGATCGTCACCCCCGCGGCGATGGGGATCCACATCTCCACCGCGCTCTCGCTGATGACCGACATCCCGCTGGTCGTCATCCGCAAGCGCCAGTACGGGCTCGACGGCGAGGTCCCGCTGTTCCAGGAGACGGGCTACTCCGAGTCGGAGATGTATATCAACGACGTGGAGGAGGGCGACCGCGTGCTCGTGCTCGACGACGTGCTCTCGACGGGCGGGACGATGAAGGCGATCCTCGACGCGCTGACGAACGAGGTCGGCGCGGACGTCGTCGACGTCGTCGCCGTGATCAAGAAGGCCGGCGACAACGAGCTCGACGACACCGACTACAACGTGAAGACGCTGATCAACGTCACCGTCGAGGACGGCGAGGTCGTGATCGTCGACGCGCAGGGCGACGACTAGGGAGCTGTTCGGTTTTAATCACTCCGTCAGTCGAGCCCCGTCGAACTCTCTATCAACGGACACGACGGACCTGCTGCATACAGAGGATTTCAACAGAGCCGCTTCTGAAAGTGCTGGCATTCCGTGGTGTCTCATTCCAGTTTCCGCACACTCCCCCCGCTCGTGTGTGTACGAATATGGAATGCCAGCAACGTAGAGTCCCGCTTTAGCAAGTATAAAGATACCGTATCACACACTTATCGCGTACTCACTCGCCTAGCTGCGGACTACCTGCGTAGCGGCCTGCACGCGAATCCCTTATTCGACTACAAAATACCCTCCTCAGCCGAGAATAGAACTGCTACAGGCTGAATACAGCTATCTATTGTAGGATTTCCAGGTAACGAACACGATTCGCTAAGAGGTGGTGTGATGAGAGTCAACCCTCATAATGATAAGATTGGCTCTGTTGAAATACTTAAGAACTGATAGAATCGGCGTGCGAGATTCAGAGAGTGAGTTCAGCACGACTACTTGATGAAGTTCATACTCTACCTGACCGAACCGCCATCCAGAACGTGTATATAATCAGATAGGTGAATCCCTTCCGCAAATAGGAATTGGACGTGTGAATTACTGTGCATCCATAGTTCGTTCGAGAATTTTGAGACCGATATAGACGGTACCTCCTACGAAAAGACCGTTTAGGACTACGCGTGCGACTTCAGATTCCACAAACGGGATGTGTATAAATAACGTGGCTCCCACACTAAGGGCTGTAAGGATTCCTGCAGCAAAGGCTAATCTGAGATTGGTCACAGTAGCGTTCTACTGGTTGAATACATAGTCCTAGTGTTTTATTGACAGGGTTTGTCTATAGTCAACGGTCCACTCTTCGCCTTTATCGACCGATTGGCTGTTCGCAATCTGCCCCCTGTTCATACGAGACACGCGCTCTGTATGCAGCACAGCCGCTGACACCTGTCATTAGCGACGGATTTCGACAGAGCCGTCTCGTCGACGAACGGGCGCCGATCCGACGGCCTGCTCGGAGACGTGCGCCACAGTCCTGACGAGGCAACTGATAAACCCCGCGTCCGCCCGTCGTCGCTGCCGGGCGCGGGCGCCTTTTATGTCGCGGTCGTGAATGAGGAGTACACATGAGTAGCGCGCTGTTCGTCGTGAGCGAGGAAGGGTACTGGGCCGAGGAGTGCATCGAACCGCTGACGACCCTCGAAGCGGAGGGCGTCGACGTGACGGTCGCGACGCCGTCGGGGTCGCCGCCGGTCGTCGACGAGCGGTCGCTCGATCCGGAGGCGGCGGGCGGGGAGGAGCGGGTCGCGGAGCTCCGCGAGGTCGACGAGGAGCATCCGGGGCTCAACGATCCGGAGCCGATCGCGACGGTCGAGGCCGCGGGATACGACGCGGTCGTCTTCCCGGGCGGCCACGGCACCGTCTGGGACGTGAACCAGGACCGGCACGCGCGCCAGCTGCTGCTGGACGCGGCCGGCGGCGACGATGGCGTCGCGCTCGTCGTCTGTCACGCGGTCGGGATCCTGGCGTTCACCCGCGAGGCCGACGGGACGCCGCTCGTGGAGGGCCGCTCCGTCACCGGCTTCCCGAACGACTGGGAGGACGGCATCGTGGACGACCACGACGTGATGCCGGACGGCCGGAAGCTCCCGTACTGGGTCGAAGACGAGGTCGTCCTCGCCGGCGCCGACTGGGACGCCGAGCTCAACGCCGACACCAGCGTCACGGTCGACGGCGACCTGATCACCGCCCGCGGCCCGGGCTCCTCGGCGGCCGCGGCGGCGACGCTGCTGGACGAGCTGTAACGGCGACGCTGCTGGACGAGCTGTAACCCCGTCGCGCGCGAATCGCCCGCGTTTCGGACGGCTCCGTGTCCGTCCGCAGGCCTCGTTACGGCTATAGACGGCTATAGACCGCTATTACCGAGGTTTATGATCGGCCGCGACGAGTGGCGGGCATGGCCTCGACAGAGCGGATCGGCGAGACGTCGATCGGGACGTACCGGGAGTACGTCATGGACGTCCGCGTCGTCGAACTGGACGGCGGACGCTACCGGTTCGAAGCGCCGCGTCACGACGGGATCGAGTTCGGCGACGCCGAGACCGCCGAACTCTACGCCGACATCTACTTCGACGTCAACGGGTTCGAGGAGGCCGGTACCGGCGATCGGGGCGTCCCGCCGATCATCATCCAAGCCGGCCGAGACACGCTCGCGGCGTACCTCCTCACCCAGCCGTACGCGGACCGTCAGTGGGTCGGCTCGTTCATGGGCGTCCAGCCCGGAAAGATAGAGCGATACGCATCGCGAGTCCGGAAGCGGGCGGACAACATCCGGCGGAACGTCTCGGAGATGGAGGACGCGGAGACCGATCTCTGAGCGGGACGAACGCAGTTCGTTTTCGGCGGGACGTACGGACCGTCGGGAGGCGGGGCCAGCGCCGCGGTTGTTTCCTCTCGGCTGAACGGGTAGCGGTACGGCGGCCGACGCGAGCGGACCCGACGGGTCACGACCGCGGTGGATCGGTCCGTTCCGCTTCCGTCGGCTATATAGCGACGGTAACCGCTCTAATCAGGGGTGTTAACCTATTATAAACGGGTTTTACGCTGGGATGCGCGCCCCCATGTGGATGGTTAACCAATCCAAACGGCGTCTGATGAAAGCCTCCGTCGCCGCCCTGGTCGGCGCGGGGGTCTCGGGCGCCGCGAGCGGAGCGGAGGATAGCTACCGGGGGTACAGCCCCGCTGACTCGACGGACGACGAGGACACGCAGACCTCGGGCGCACCGAGCGTCGTCGGTGACCTCAAGCGGTTCTCGACGACAGCCTTCGGCGCGGAGATGACCGGACCGTTCGTCTTCGAGGACGGCTCGCTGCTGATCAGCGTCCAGCACCCGAGCCGCGACAACCCGGCACCGTACGACAGGGCCGGAGTCGGCTACTACGAGGGGTTCCAGTTCTCGTTCGATGGGGAGAACGACGACTTCAGCGAGTCCCCGGCCCCGGTCGAGGAACAGCAGGACGGCGTCTTCGCCGCCGCCGGCGACTTCGAGTACCTGATCCGAGAGGGGGACGCGATCAACGGCGGCACCGAGCGCTGGGGGATCACCCAGACCCCCGACGGACGGGACGTCACGACCGAGAACTTCGCGGGCACGACCTACGGCGACTCGGGGTACAACCCGGACGCCAACCACTTCGTCGCGACGGACGACGACGGGACGGAGGGATTCCTCTTTACGAACGACGAGAACAGTCCCGGGAACGTCATGCGGACCCCGCTGTCACAGACCGAGGACGGCGAGTGGGAGGCCGACGCCGAGAACGCGATCAACGCGGTCAACACGGACGCGTTCCGAGAGATCGGCGGGACCCGTATCAACTGCTACGGCGACCTCAGCCCGTGGAACACGCCGCTGTCCTCCGAGGAGAACTACGCCCACCCCCGAGCGAACCTCACGGGAACGATCGGCGATATCGTCGAGGCCGGCGACGGCGAAGGACTGCGCGGGGCGGCCTACTTCTGGAACCGGCCGAACCCCTCGGAGATCCAGCCGGCGGTCAACGACTACGACGAGGTCGACGGCTGGTACGTCCAGGGCTACTGGAACATGACCGGCGTCGAACACCTCGCCTACCACCTCGGCGCCGAGCCGGTCGAGTCCGGCGACGGGAACCCGATCGAACCGATCGGGGACGTCTACCCCAACCCGTACCGCTACGGCTATCACGTCGACGTCCGGAACCCGACGGCCGCCCCGGGAGAGCTCGAACCCGTCAAGTACTACGTGATGGGTCGGGCCGCGTGGGAGGCCCCCGATTTCCTCCCAGACGAGCGGACGGTCTACGGCTGCTCCGACGGCGACAGCAAGGGCATCTACAAGTTCGTCGCCGACCGACCGATCTCGAGTTACTGCGATCCGATGGACGTCGCCGGGACGCTCTACGCGCCGAAGATCACCAACGACGAGGCCGCGTCCGGGAAGTCGCCGGCCGAAGTCCCCCTCGACGTCGAGTGGCTGCCGATGGGACACGCCTCGAACCGGGAGGTCGAGTCGTGGATCGCCGAGTACGACGGCGTCACCCAAGTCGACTACCTCGAGAGCCACGCCGATTGGAGCGAGGGCGACGAGGTCACCGAGGCGGTCCTCAAGCAGGCGGACCTCGAAGTCATCGCGAACGGCAACGAAGATTACGTCTCGGACGAGCAGATCGTGGAGTGGGCCGAGCAGTACGCGGAACGGGGTCCGGACGGCGTCGACGAGGAGCTCAGGCGGGTGCCGTTCATCGAGACGCGGGCCGCGGCCAAGGAGATGGGCGCCTCCATCGAGTTCAACAAGGCGGAGGGCGTCGACAGCGTCGACGACGCCGAGCCGGGCGACTACGTCTACTTCGGCATCTCCGAGTTCAACGACGACCTGGCCGGTCCGACCAACGACGGCGGCGACATCGCGCTCGACCGCGTCGACGGCGGCGTCGTCTACCGCGCCGAGCTCGGGCCGCGATACGACGTCTCGACGCTCGAACCGGTCGTCGTCGGGCCTGACTTCACCAGCGAGGAGGCGATGAAAGACGTCGACGATTCGCTGCGCAACGTCGACAACGTCTACGCGATGCGCGACGGCCGCGTCCTCCTCTGTGAGGACGGCTGGCGGGGCGGGAACCGCAGTTATCCGAACGACGCGATGTACGTCTACGAGCCCGAGGAAACCGATCGACGCGGGCCTCCCGGTGGCGATCCGCCCGGCAACGGGAACGGCAGTGGAAACGGGAACGGGAACAGCGGTGGGAACGGCGGCGGAAACGGGAACGACAACGGAAACGGGAACGGCGGCGGAAACGGGAACGGGAACAGCGGTGGGAACGGCGGCGGAAACGGGAACGACAACGGAAACGGGAACGGCGGCGGAAACGGGAACGGCAACGGGAACGGCGGCGGAAACGGCGGATAGGTTCGGGACCGCGGTCGCCCGTTGAGCGCTCGCCGTTTCGTTGGCGGCCGGGTTCGCGCCGGGACCGGTCCCTTCCGTCGTCGTGCGCTTCGGCCCTCCCACGGGGGTCGACCGCGGGACCGCCGGTTCCCGGTCGGGCTACCGAATCACGAACGCCGGCTCTCCGATCCGTTCGCTCTTGCACTCCGGGCACCGCGACGGCTCGTTGACCGGGTCGTCGAAGCCGTCGAAGCCGCAGTCGCGGCACTCGGGCGGCGCGACGAGGAACCGCTCGTCGGCGTCGGCGTCGTCGACCGACCGCGAGACGTGGTCGAGGTGCTCGTACACGACCGGCGTCGGCAGCGACAGCGACTCGCCGAGGTCGCTCGCGGTCGCCGGGCCTTCGCGGAGCGTCTCGGCGATGCGCTGACGGGTCGTCTCCATGCCGGCCGTTCGCGGGCGGTGAATAAAACGGCGGCGGGAAACTGCTCGCCCGACCCTCACTCCGCGGGCCGCGGCGCCAACACCACCAGCGCGACGCTCTCCTCGCGCGCGGTCGGTTCGACCGTGGACTCCCCCCCGAACCGGAGGATCTCCCCGGCCTCGACTCGGTGGAGGTCGCCGTCGAGGGCGACGTCGACGGCGCCCTCCAGCACGTGGAACAGCACGGTCCGGTCGGGATGCTCGTGTCCAGGCACGCGCTCGCCCGCCTCCAGCGACAGCCGGATCGTCTTCGGCTCCCGCCCGGGGAACGCGTCCGCGTGCGGCTCGCCGTCGAGGTCGGCGATGCGAGCCCGGTCGGCCCCGGGAGCGTCCCGGTCGGCCGCCTTCGGGAACTCGGCGACGAACCGAGAGGGGCCCTCCCGCTCCGACTCGTAGCCGTCGGCGTCGAACGCGGGCCTCTCGACCGCCATCTCGTGGTACAGCGGTTTCGGATCGTGGTCGTTGACGACCGTCAGCGTCTCGCCCGGCGCCAGCTCCTCGAAGGCGCCGTGTATCCGGCCGTGTCGCTCGCTCGGCGGGAGGTCTCGCACGTCGAGTTCGGTCATACGCGTTGGATTCCCCGCGACCCCTATGTGCGGTGTCGCGAACACGTTCGGGCCGCACCGGCGGTGGTCGGGGCGGGACGGGTCCGGTCCGCGACCGGGACGGCACGGGTCGGTCGAAGCAGCGGGACGGCTCAGGCCAGCCACAGGAGCCGGACGTTGCTCGCGGTGAGGTACGTGCCGACGAGCGTCAGGAGGACGGGCGGGAAGTAGTAGAGGAGCGCGTCGCCGTCGCGGGCGCCCGAGACGCTGATCCACAGCATCACGAGGTAGACGGCGATCTTCAGGGCCACGAGTCCGGAGAGCCCGAAGGAGTCGAGCGCGAAGACGACGACCGGGTTCGCCTCGTCGATCGTCGGGACGTACTCCAGGAAGGCGATCGTCGAGACGACGTCGCCGACGCCGTACGTCGCGGTCGCCGCGATCCACAGCCAGTAGAACTCCTGCGGCCGGCGGCTGTACGCCGGGCGACGTCGCCGTCGATCGCGGGACCGGGACACGGTTCGAGGTGTCGAGGCGACGAGGTGAATCTGCCGGTTCGCCGCGGTTGGCCGGTGGGGTCGCTCCGCCGCGGTCGCGCCGCCGAGCCCGCCCGCGCCGCCGAGACCGCCCGCGCCGCTTCCGGATCGTTCAATGTCGGCCGGCCGGAGGGATCCCCATGGGCACGCCACTGGAGCCGCGGGCGGAGCAGGTCGAGGAGGTCCTCGACCGGCTGTACGAGGAGTACCCGGACTCGACCATCTCGCTGAACTACTCGAACCGGCTGGAGCTGCTCATCGCCGTGATCCTCTCCGCGCAGTGCACCGACGAGCGCGTGAACGCTGTGTGCGCCGACCTCTTCGAGACGTACGAGACGCCCGAGGAGTACGCGAACGCGCCGCAGGAGGAGATGGCCGAGGCGATCAACTCGATCACCTACTACAACAACAAGGCGAAGTACATCCGCTCGGCGTGCGCGGACATCGCCGAGAAGCACGACGGCGAGGTGCCCGACACGATGTCCGAGCTGACCGACCTGGCCGGGGTGGGACGGAAGACCGCCAACGTCGTCCTCCAGCACGGCCACGACGTCGTCGAGGGGATCGTGGTCGACACCCACGTCCAGCGGCTCACCCGGCGGCTCGGTATCACCGAGGAGGAGCGCCCCGAGGCGATCGAGCGGGACCTCCTCGACGTCGTCCCCGAGAGCGACTGGCAGCAGTTCACGCACCTCATGATCGACCACGGGCGCGCCACCTGCACCGCGATCAACCCGGACTGCGCCGACTGCGTGCTTGCGGACGTCTGCCCGTCCGAGAAGGGCGACGCCGAGGTCGACCTCGCGAGCGGAGAGGCGTGGTAACGGGTCCGCGCGACCGACGGGAGCGATGAGCGAGCGTCGCACGCGTATTTAAACACCCCTTCGAACGGGGGGTCTCCCCGAATGCCTCCACGCGAGAGGGAACTCGCTTCGTAGTTTATCTTCTATACCGGCGTACTCGCAAGTGAGGAGAGACGCTATGTCAACCAGAACCACAAACGAGTTCGGCGGGGAGATCGGCGGCGTCACGCTACTGGGGAAGGCGCACTCGCTGTCGGCGCTGTTCATCGTGATGCTCCGAGCGACGATCGGCGGGATGATCCTGTTCGCCGGGCTCGGGAAAGCGACCGGCGAGCCGTTCGACGCCAGCGGCTACCTCGTTCACGCGCCCGACGCGGCGAGTCCGGTCAGCGGCCTGTACGCCGCGATGGGCTCGACGCCGTGGTTCGTCGAGTTCGCGAACGTGTTCGTCCCGGCGACGCAGCTGCTCATCGGGACGGCGCTCATCCTGGGCGCGTTCGTCCGGCTGGCCGCGCTCGGCGGCGCGATGCAGATGGCGCTGTTCTACCTCGGCGGGTGGAGCGGCGACGTCCTCGCGCTGTTCGACTCGACGCTGGTGTACGCGGTCGTGTTCCTCACGGTCGCCGCCTTCGGCGCGGGTCGCGTCCTCGGGCTGGACGCCTACATCGAGCGGATCGAGGTCGGCGGCGAGGCGCTGACGGAGAAGTTCCCGGCGCTCCGCTACGTCCTCGGGTGAACGAGGGCGACGCCTAGCGCGTCGGTCGGGTAGCCGCGAACCGCCGACTCGTCTTCAGACCGTTCGGTTCTCCGGCCGCTTCGTCGCCGAGCGTCGACGCCGGTGACCGTGTCATCGCACGGACTCGGCCCCGGCACCGGCGCTCCGTTTCGGGTTCCATTCGATATAAGAGCGCGGGGGCGAAACGGAGCGGTAATGGATCTCGGTTCGCGGGACGCGTTCGCTCGGATGGGGACGCTCGGCATCGAGGAGGAGTTCTACATCGCGGATGCCGACGGTCGCCCGACGTCCGGAACCGACGACCTCGTGTACGGCCGCGACCCGCCGAGCGCGGTGCCCGACGGGTTCGACCACGAACTGTTTAAATGCACCATCGAGGCGCAGACCCAGCTGATCGAGGACCCCGCGGACGCCGAGGACGCCCTGTCGGCGGTCCGGGAGGCGCTCGTCGACCACGCCGCGGCCGACGGCTACCGGATCGCCGCCGCGGGGCTCCACCCGGCGGCGAAGTGGCGCGAGCTGGACCACGTCGAGAAGCCGCGCTACAAGGCGCAGCTCGACCGGATACGGTACCCCCAACACCGCAACACCACGGCCGGCCTCCACGTCCACGTCGGCGTCGACGACGCGGACAAGGCGGTGTGGATCGCCAACCGCCTCCGCTGGCACTGCCCCGTGCTGCTCGCGTTGTCGGCGAACTCCCCGTTCTGGAACGGCTTCGACACGGGGCTCGCGTCGGCCCGCGCGAAGATCTTCGAGAACCTCCCGAACACCGGGATCCCCTCCGCGTTCGACGACTTCGACGCCTTCCAGCGCTACGAGCGCCGGATGGTCGAGACGGACTCGATCGCCGACCGCGGCGAGCTCTGGTTCGACGTGCGCCCGCACACCGGCCACGGCACCGTCGAGGTGCGCGCGCCCGACGCCCAGCGCGACCCAGATGTCACCCTCGCGCTGGTCGAGTACGTGCACGCGCTCGTCGTCGACTACGCGGAGCGCTACGACGACGGCGAGCCCGCGCCGGCGCTCCGCCGCGAGCTGTTAGACGAGAACAAGTGGCGCGCGATCCGCCGCGGGCACGACGCCTCGTTCGTGGCCCGGAGCGGCGAGGAGACGGTCTCCCTCGGCGAGGTCGTCGACAGTGAGTGCGACCGGCTCGGGATCGACGGGATCCGCGGTGTGTACGACGCCGAGAGCGGCACCGAGCGCCAGCGGCGGCTCCGCGAGGAGTCCGGGCTCGACGCGCTGTGCGAGGACCTGGTCCTGTCGACGTGAGGCGGGCCGGGCGGCGACGGTGCCGGATCGTCGATCGCCGCGACTTCCGTCGGAACGAAAGCGACGAGAAACCCTTTTGGGCGCGCGGACACCACTCACAAGTATGACGAGTGACGAGTTCGACGACGACCCCGCCGCGGATCCCGACGGCGGCGCCGCCCTCGGGGCGGGAGAGGGAGGAGACGAGTCGCCGACAGAGCGGACCCGCGAGGAGCTCCGCAAGACGAGAGAGCGGCTCGGCGAGGGGGCCGACAAGGCGGTCAAGGGGTTCGACGACAACGTCGTCGACCTGCTGGCGTGGCTGCTCGACACCGAGACCCGGGCTCGGATCTACGTCTACCTGCGGGACAACCCGCGGAGCACGAGCGACGAGGTCGCCGACGGCACCGGCCTCTACCCGAGCACGGTCCGCGAGGCGCTCGCGGAGCTCCACGACGAGGAGAAGGTCGAGCGAGACAAGCGCGAGGCCAGCGGCGCCGGCAACAACCCCTACGAGTACGAGGCGATCGCGCCCAGCGAGCTGGTCCGGGGCGTCGTCGGCGACGTCCAGCGCGAGCTGAACGCCGTCTTCAACCTCGACCGACGCCTCGGCGGCGAGTCGCCGGACGGCGACGCGGAGCCCGTACAGATCTCCGTCGGTGGCGACGAGAGCGGGGAGGGACACGACGCGGACGGGGACGCCGGGGGACACGAGGCGGACGACACCGCGGCGAACGACGAGGACGACGCCGCGAGCCGATAGCGACGACGCGGCGGGCACCGAACGGCGAAGAGGACGCCGCGACGGTTCCGAGTTCGGGACACTTTAAGTTCCGCCCGCGCAACCGACGGGCATGAACGTCGCGCTTGGTGGCACGTTCGACCCCGTTCACGACGGCCACCGGAAGCTGTTCGAACGGGCGTTCGAGCTGGGGGACGTCACCGTCGGCCTCACGTCCGACGAGCTCGCGCCGAAGACCCGACACGTCGAGCGCTACGTCCGCCCGTACGACCGCCGCAAGCGCGACCTAGAGGCCGAGCTGGCGCCCCGGGCCGAGGAGTACGACCGCGAGTTCGCGGTCCGCGAGCTCACCGAGCCGACCGGTATCGCCGTCGAGCCGGAGTTCGACGCCCTCATCGTCTCCCCCGAGACGAGGGCGGGCGGCGAGCGGATCAACAAGATCCGCCGCGAGCACGGGCACGACCCGCTCGAACTGGTCGTCGTCGACCACGTCCCGGCCGAGGACGGCGAGCGGATCTCGTCGACGCGGATCGTCGCGGGCGAGATAGACGAGCACGGCAACCTGACGCCCGACCGCGAGGGTCGCGGCGCGACCCGGCCGGAATGACGGCCGACGACGACCCCGGACGGCTCGCCCGCGTCGCGGTCGGAGAGACCGGATTCGAGCGCGCGGCCGTCTGGAGCGCGGTCGGCTTCGCGGTCTCGTACGTCGCCTTCGACGCGGTCGCGCTCGCCGGCGAGGTCGGGGGCCTGACTCCCGCCGGCGTCGTCGCGCCGGTCGCGGCGGTCCTCGCGGCGCTGACCGCCGTCGGAACGACCGCGTACGCCGCGGTCGGCGCCGGCGCGCTCCCCGCGGTCCTGCTCGCGTACGGCCCCCTCGCGGCCGCCCTCCTGCGGACGATCGGACCGACGCCGTACGCGATCCCCCTCGCCGACCCGCTCCCCTTCGCTGTCGCCATCGCCGAGCCGCTCGGGGTCGCCCTCGCGGCCGCGGTTGCAGTCGGCCTCGCCGGCTACGCGATCGGCCGGGTCGTCGCCGGTATCGGCGGCACCGACGGGGAAACGGACGAGTCGGCCGGCACGGACGGGTCCGCCGCCGCCGCGAACGGAGACGGGGAAGCGGGCGCGAGCGACTGACGCGAACGCGGGCGCAGGCGACCGAGTCGGACCTTACTCCCCGTCGAGCTTCCCGTTGAGCACCTTCGCCGCGACGAGGACCGGGTCCCACACCGGGCTGAACGGGGGCGCGTACGCCAGGTCGAGCCGCTCGACCTCGGGGACGGTCATGTCGGCCTCCAGCGCGGTCGCGAGCGTGTCGATCCGGATCGCGGCGCGGTCGGGGCCGACGATGCTCCCGCCGATCAGCCGCCCGGTGTCGCGGTCGGCGACGAGGGTCACGTCGGTCGGCGCCGCGCCCGGGTAGTAGCCCGACCGCGAGCCGGCGGTGACTGTCTCGCGGACCGGATCGAAGCCGGCCTCGCGGGCCGCTTCCGCCTCGACGAGGCCGACGCGACCGGCCTCCATGTCGAACGCCTTCACGACCGCGGTGCCCGCGACGTCGCCCACCGGCGAGGGGTCGCCCGCGACGGTGGCGCCGATCGCCCGCCCGGCGCGGTTCGCGGTGAGGCCGAGCGGGATCCACGCCGGCTCGCCCGTCACGGCGTGCCTCGCGGTCGCGCAGTCGCCGGCGGCGTACACGTCGGGGAGGCTCGTCCGGCCGTGCTCGTCGATCGAGATCGCGCCGCCCTCGCCGAGCTCGACGCCGGTCCCGTCCAACAGCTCCGTGTTCGGCCGGATCCCGACGCCGACGACCGCCATGTCGACGGGGAACGTCTCCCCGTCGAACGCCACGGCCTCGATCCGGTCGTCGCCGACGAGGCCCTTGACGGGGCTCCCCGTGTGGACGGTCACGCCCTCGTCGACCAGCTCCGCCTCGACGCGCTCGCCGACCGCCTCCCCGAACGGCGGGATCAGGTGGTCGGAGCGCTGGAAGACGTGGACGTCGAGATCGCGACCGGAGAGCGCCTCGGCCATCTCGACGCCGACGTAGCCGCCCCCGACGATCGCCGCCGTCTCGGGGGCCGGCATCGCGGCGTTGCGCTCGACGCGCTCGCGGTCGACCGCGCTCACGTCGGCGCGGTCTGGGTCGTACGCGTCGGGCTCAGCGATGTACGCGTCGATCGCGGCCGCGGCGTCCATGTTGTGGAGGGTAAAGGCGCCGTCGACCCCGCGCACGTCGAACGGCCCGGTCGACGCGCGCCCGCCGGTCGCGACGAGGAGGTCGCCGTACGGCTGCTCGAAGGCGTCGCCGTCGGCGGGTTCGACGGTGACGGTCTTCCCGGCCGGGTCCACCGCGACGACCTCGTGGCCGCGTCGGAGGTCGATCCCGCGCTCGTCGACCTCGCTCGGGGACAGCGAGAGGAGGTCCGACATGCGCTCGATGCGGCCCTCGATGAAGTACGGCGTCCCGCAGTAGGCGTACGAGATCCATCGGCCTTTCTCGAAGACGACGACTTCGCGGTCGGGCGCCTCGCGGCGGAACTTGCTGGCCGCGCTCAGCCCGGCCGCGTCGGCGCCGACCACGACGAAGGGATCGCTCATGAATTCGACGACGGCGGGACCGTATAAAAAGGCACTCCGCGGGTGCGGACCGGGCGCCCGATCACGGGACGGCCGCCCGGGCGTCGACGGTGAGACGCGACAATCGCGACAGCCGTTACCTAGGCGTCGTCGTCTGCCAGCCGCGACAGGGTCTCGCGGGCGTTCTCGACCGCGGCCTCCTTCTTCGCCGGGTACGCCTCCACCTTCGCGCGAACGGTGATTCCGGGGCCGAGCCGGACCTCGCCGCGGAACGCGGCCTGCTTGTCGACGCGGAGGAACAGCGCGCAGTTGTCGTCGACGCGCTGGTCGAGCTCGTCGATCACGCGGTCGACGTCGTCGAGGTCGGCGAGCGCGTCGAGCACGTGGCGCATCCCGTCCGCGTTCTCGATCCGGGCCGAGAGCACGACGATCCGGTCGCCGTGGTGGCCGACGTTCTCGACGCGGTCGAGCTCGGCGTCCTCCGGGAGGAACCTGCGGAGGGCGTCTTCGACCCGCTTCTCGTCTTCGGTGGCGTACGAGAACGCCCGGAGGTCGACGTAGTGGAAGGGGACTTTGGGCATTGCGGGTCGGAAAAGGGGTCGGTTACTCCTCGCTCTCGACGGCGTCGAGCGCGTCCTCGGGGACGCCCGTCTCCTGGCCGTCCTCGAAGCTGACCGTGTAGGTCGCGTCGCCGAACATCGTCTCCATCACCTGCGTGATCGTGCCCGTCTCGCCGTCGTACTCGCTGTGTTTGTCGTGGAGCACGACCTCGTCTTCCTTCTCGAAGCTCATGCGCGTTCGTTCCGGTGGGACGCTTAAAAGCGCGCGGATCCGGAGCGGCGGACCGTCCCCGGGTCGGGGCGACGGACCGGATCCGCGCGTCGCACCGCCGACGGTCACGCGACCGCGAGCAGCACGGCCGCGATGGACACCGTCAGGACGACGCCGACCGCGACCGAGACGATCGCGCTGTCGACCGCGATCGCGATCGCGACGCCGGCGGCGACGGCGA
>NZ_NHPG01000092.1:0-26610 GCF_002252965.1 Halorubrum sp. Ea1 | reverse complement strand
CTCCCCAGCCTCGTCGCTCGCGCGTGCTCCTCGCGGCCGCCGAGGGCGGCCACTCGGAGGCACGCGCCACCGCAGCGTTTTCCGAGTGAACCGCGCCGAAGTGCTCGCCTCGCTCTCCTCTCCGGCGGCGTTGCTAAACCCTTATGAGCGCGCGGGTGGGAGGAACGGCCGTATGAGCGACCTCCCGGACGACTTCGACTGCACCCTCACCAACTGGGAGTACATCTACGGGCTCTGCCGCAACGTCTCGAACGCGGTGAAACGGGCCGACTTCGAGCCGGACATGGTCGTCGCGCTCGCTCGCGGGGGCTGGTTCGCGGGGCGGTGCGTCTGCGACTTCCTCGGGCTCAACGACCTCACGAGCCTCAAGATGGAGCACTACGTCGGCGCGGCGGAGAAGACCGACGAGCCCCAGATCCGCTACCCCATGCCGGAGGGGAGCGTCGACGGGAAGAACGTCCTGATCATCGACGACATCGCGGACACCGGCGGCTCGATCCGCCGCGCCGAGGAGTACGTCGAGGACCGCGACGCCGCCGAGATCCGCACCGCGACGCTCCAGCTGCTCGGCACCTCCGAGTTCCAGCCTGACTTCGTCGGCGAGCGGCTCGAACAGTGGACGTGGGTCGTCTACCCGTGGAACTTCCTGGAGGACATGATCGACCTCACCGAGGGCGCGATGGAGCGCGCCGACCAGGACGCCTTCGACCGCGAGGACCTCCGTCACTACCTCGAGGAGTACCACAGCATCGGCCGCATCGAGATGGAGGTCGCCCAGCCCGGCCGCCTCGACGAGGTGCTCGACGAGATGGTCCGCCGCGACGTGGCCGCGCCCGCCGGCGACGACGCCTGGACGCTCGCCGAGTAACCGATCGCGATGGCCGGAGACGAATCGGGCGGAGATGCGGAACCCGCCCTCGACGCCCTCCTCGACGCCTACGCGCTCAAAGACGAGCGGCGCACGGGCTGGCAGCTCCGCGGCGTCGGCGACCCCGAGTCGGTGGCCGCGCACGCGTGGGGCGTCGCCTACCTCGTCTTGGCGCTCGGCGACCGATTCCGCGAGGATCTCCCCGGGCTCGACCTCGATCGCGCGCTCCGGCTCGCCGTGGTCCACGACGTCGCCGAGGCCGAGACGGGCGACGTCGCGACCCGGGCCGACTCGACCGCTGACTCGGCGGATCCCGCGGCCAAGGAGGCCGCCGAGCGCGAGGCGATGGCCGACCTCGCCGGACCGCTCCCCGACCGCGTCCGCGACGCGTGGGAGTCGTACGAGGCCCGCGACTCGCCGGAGGCGATACTGGCGAAGGAGTGCGACCTCCTCGACGTCTGCCTGCAGGCGGTGATCTACGAGCGCGGCGACCGGTACGACCCCGCCGACGGCGAGCCGGACGCGTTCCGCGAGTACGACGACCTCGACGAGTTCTTCGCGACGACAGAGCCCCGCCTGCGGACCGATACCGGCCGGGCGCTGTTCGCCCGGCTCCGGAATCGATACCGAACAGCTCGCGACGAGGGATAGCCCGACGGTCGCCCTCCGGGGGCGCCCGAGCTGTTCGACGTTCGTCGAACCTCTAAAACGACGACTGTAGGCCCTCTGCCGGCGGATTAGCGCCGAGAATAGCAAGAACGTTAACGGCCGAGTCCGTCTCGGGGAGTGAGCTTTCATCACGCATGTCCGAACACACTGACCTGGTCATCGTCGGCGGCGGTATCAGCGGGGCGTCGCTCTTATACGCGGTCGCGAAGTTCACCGACGTCGACGACGTCACGCTGGTCGAGAAGGAGCGGGAGATCGCGGCGGTGAACTCCCACCGCACGAACAACTCACAGACCCTCCACTTCGGGGACATCGAGACGAACTACACCTTAGAGAAGGCCGAAGAGGTCAAGGAGGGCGCGGAGCTGCTCGCCGGCTACCTCGAGGGGACCGACCCCGACCGCGAGATGCACAGCAAGCGGAGCAAGATGGTGCTCGGCGTCGGCGACGAGGAGGCCGAGAAGCTGGAGGAGCGCTACCACGAGAACGGGTTCGGCGACCTCTTCCCGAAGCTCCGCGAGATCGGCCGCGAGGAGATCGCGGAGCTGGAGCCGAAGGTCGTCGAGGGCCGCGACCCGGACACCCGGCTCACGGCGCTCCAGACCCCCGACGGCTACGTCGTCGACTACGGCGCGGTCGCGAAGTCGTTCGTCGAGGACGCCCGCGCAGAGGACGGCGTCTCCGTCCACCTCGGCACCGCGGTCGAGAGCGTCGACGAGGGCCGCGACGGGTTCGCCGTCGAGACCGACGACGGCGACTTCGAGGCCGACGCGGTCGTCGTCGCCGCCGGCTCCCACAGCCTCCAGTTCGCCAAGGAGATGGGATACGGCGAGGACATGTCGCTGCTGCCGGTCGCGGGGAGCTTCTTCCTCGCCGACGACCTGTTGAACGGGAAGGTGTACACGCTCCAGATGAAGAAGCTCCCGTTCGCGGCGGTCCACGGCGACGCCGACGTCCACGACGACGGCGTCACTCGGTTCGGCCCGACGGCGAAGCTCGTCCCCGCGCTCGAGCGCGGCGAGCTCTCCACCGTGAGCGACTTCGCCGACGTGTTCGGCTTCTCGCCCGCGTCGGTCCTGAGCTACGTCGACATCCTCTCGGACCGCATCCTGTTCCCCTACGTCGTGCGCAACCTCGTGTACGACATCCCCGAGATCGGCAAGCGCGCGTTCCTGCCGGACGTTCAGAAGGTCGTGCCGAGCGTCGACGCCGACGACATCGAGCGCGCGAAGGGGTACGGCGGCGTGCGCCCCCAGATCGTCGACACGGAGAACAGAGAGCTCGACATGGGCGAGGCGAAGATCACCGGCGACGGCGTCCTGTTCAACATCACCCCCTCGCCCGGCGCCTCGACCGCGCTGAAGAACGCGATGACCGACGTGCAGACGGTCCTCGACTTCTTCGACGCCGACCACGAGTTCGACGAGGCGGCGTTCCGCGAGGCGACGATCGAGCACTTCCCGCGCGTCGACGACGAGGACGCAGAGGCCGACGACGCCGCGGAGGCCGAGGGCGACGACGCCGCGGAGGCCGAGGGCGACGACGCTCCCGAGGACGACGACGCCGACGACCGCGTCCCCGCCGAAGCCGACGACTGACGCGAGCACCGACGGGTTCCGCCCCGGACCCCCTCGTCGCTCCGGCTACGCGTGCTTCCGCTCCTCGACCTCCCGCTCGAACGCCTCCCTGAGCACGCGGATCGCCCGCCGCTTCGTCCCGTCCGGGACGAACACGAATGGGATGGGCACGTCGAACGCGCGGTCGCCGTACAGCCCCCAGTCGCCGACCGACCGGGTCGTTCCGCCGTAGGCGATGGGGATGTCCTCCAGCTCGTCGGGGTCGTACGCGGGCACGTACGAGCGGTCGACCCACACCTCGTGGACCGGGACGTCGAGCGCGTCGGCGAGGAGCCGCTCCAGCCGGTCGTCGCCCTCGGTGAGCCACGCCGTGAACGCGTCGAGACCGGCGCCGGCCTCACCCGTGAGGTCCCCGCCGATCCGGTCGGCGAGTGCGATCCGGTGTTTCCAACAGGTGGCCGGGAAGCGCCGCCCGCGGAACCGGTCGTACATCGACGCGAGCGTCGAATCGGGGTGTTCGCGGGCGGCGATCCGAAGGCGTTCGAGCACGGCGTTGTCGTCCAACTCCCGCGAGAGGACCCCGTCGACGGTCACCGGGCTCTCGCCGGTCACGCGCTCGTACTCGCCGAGCAGCTCCTGGAGGAGCCGGTTCGCGTAGACGGCCTTGTGATGCTGTGTGACCCACATGTACAGCGCGATCCGGCCCTCGAGGTAGTTACCGATCGTCGAGAGCGCCTTCTCGGTGAGCGCGAGCCCCTCCTCGGGGTGGGCCGTGTAGGCGTCGACCATCCGGTCGACGTCGAAGCTCAACACGCCCGCGCCGGTCATGCGGTTGTCGCGGGTGATGTAGTCGAGCCGGTCGACGTCGATCGGCGAGTGCAGCAGCTGTGCGCCGACCCCGTACTGCCAGGGCGCGCCGCGCTCGTACGCGAGGCTGTAGCCGAGGACGTACGCGCACACCTCGACGGGGTCGACGTCGAACGAGCGCAGCGCGTCCCCGTACTCCTCGATTATGAGGACGCAGCCGAGCAGCTCGTGCGGGCTCGCCGACCGGAGCGGCGCGCCGCCGACGCCGGCCCGGTCGAAGGCGTCCACCAGCCCGGCGGCGTCGACTCGCTCGCGGAGGACGCCCTCGTCGAGGAACCCCTCCGAGAGGTGCGAGAAGGGCGGATGGCCGACGTCGTGGAGCAGGCAGGCGCACTCCAGCGTCCGCTGGATCTCCTCCAGCTCGTCGGTCGTCGCGCCCTGCGCGAAGTACGACTGCCTGCGGAGGTTCTCGAACACGGTGCGGCCGAGGTGGTAGACGCCGAGCGAGTGCTCGAACCGCGTGTGGTTCGCTCCGGGGTAGACGAGGTGCGTCGCCGAGAGCTGGCGGACGTACCGCAGCCGCTGGAACGGCCGGGTGTCGAGGACGCCGTCGACGAGCGCGTCCGGCAGCTCAACGTAGCCGTGCACCGGGTCCTTGATCTGCGTGGTCGACATCCGAACGTCCGTGAAACGACCGCCCGGAACCTGCCTCTTTCGGTCCCGGGTCGAGCGCGTGCCCTGCCCGAGTCCGTCCTTATAAATACCGAGCGCGCCGACCCGCGGGCATGGCACGGGACGCCGCCGACGGACCGCGGACCGCCGGCGATAGCACGGGCGACGCCGGGAACGGAGCGGCCGACGCCGACGGCGCTCCCGGAACCGGATCGCCGATCGTCGACCGGTGGGTCGCGCTCGACCGGGGGTGGCAGGCGCTCGCGCTCGGGCTGGGGATCGTCGCCGCTCACGTCGCGGGACAGGCCGCGGGCGTCTTCTGATGCGCGTCGTCGACGCCGCTCGGCCGTTCGTCCCCGGTCTCGCGCTGCTGGCCGCCGGAGCGCTCCTCGCGCACCTCATCGCCGGCGCGGTCGACGGGCTCCAGCCGCTCGTCGTCGCGGTCGCGCTCGGCGCGCTCATCGGCAACGCGGTCGGGACGCCCGACCTCGCGAAACCGGGCGTCGGCGTCGACAAGCTGTTCTTGGAGACCGGGATCGTCCTGCTCGGCGCCGCGGTCGTCGTCGAGGAGTTCCTCGCCGCGGGACCGACCGTGCTCGGCCTGGTCGTCGTCGCGGTCGGCGGCGGGCTCCTCCTCGCCGAGCTGATCGCACGCGTGCTCTTCCGACTCGACGGGACCACGCCCTCGCTGCTGGCGGCGGGCGCGAGCATCTGCGGGGTCTCCGCGGTCGTCGCGATCGGGCGCGTGCTCGACGCGCGCGGCGCCGCCATCACGTTCGCGGCGGCGACCGTGCTCCTCTTCGACGCCGTCACGCTCGTCGCGTTCCCGATCGCCGGCGAGTGGCTCGGGCTCACCGGCCGCCAGTTCGGCGTCTGGGCCGGCGTGAGCATGTTCTCGACCGGCCCCGTCGCGGCCGCGGGGTTCGCCCACTCGCCGGAGGCGGGCCAGTGGGCGACCGTGACGAAGCTCGCGCGCAACTCCCTGTTGGGGGGCGTCGCCGTCGCCTACTCGCTGGCGTACACGGCGCGGTCGGCGACCGACCCGGGCGTCCGACGGCTGTGGGCGGAGTTCCCGAAGTTCCTCCTCGGCTTCCTCGCGGTCGCCGCGATCGCGAACAGCGGGCTCCTCTCGCCGGCCGTGCTGGAGTCGATCGGGCGCGTGTCGGACGCGCTGTTCACGCTGGCGTTCGTCGGGCTCGGGCTCTCGATCCGGCTCCGCGAGATGCGCGAGGTCGGCGGCGCCGCCGTCGGCGCCGTCCTCGTCCACCTGCTCGTCGTGAGCGCGCTCGCGCTGGCGGCGGTGCGGTGGCTGCTGTAGTCCCCCGTTCAATCCGTATAAGTACCGGGCGGACGCACTCCGCGTATGAGCACCATCGGTTTCATCGGCGGCAGCGGCATCTACGAGGCGCTGCCCCTGAACGACGTGCGCGAGGTCGAGTACGACACGCCCTACGGCGAGCCCAGCGACGCGATCACGATCGGCGAGTTCGCGGACACCGGGAAAGAGGTCGCCTTCCTCCCCCGACACGGCTCCGAGCACGGCGTCTCGCCCACCGACCTCCCGTACCGCGCGAACATGTACGCCTTAAAAAAGGCCGGCGTCACCCACGTCTTCGCGTCGAACGCGGTGGGGAGCTTAAAAGAGGAACTTGAGCCCGGCACCCTCGTCGTCCCCGACCAGATCTACGACCGGACCAAGCGCCGCGACCTCTCCTTCTACGGCGACGGCGTCGTCGTCCACCAGCCGTTCGCGGACCCCTATAGTCCAGAACTGGTCGACCACCTGACCGCGGCCGCCGAGTCGGCCGCGCCCGCCGACACCGGCGTCGTCAAAGGGGGCACCTACGTCTGCATCGAGGGCCCCCAGTACTCGACGCGCGCGGAGTCGGAGTTCTACAAGTCGCAGGGGTGGGACCTCGTCGGCATGACCGCGATCCCGGAGGCGAAGCTCGCCCGCGAGGCCGAGATCGCCTACGCGACGATCGCCGGCGTCACCGACTACGACGTCTGGAAGGAGGACAGCGAGGTGACCCTCGAAGAGGTGTTGGAGAACGCCGAGGAGAACCAGAAAGCTATCAAGGCCGCCGTCGAGGAGGCGGTCCGGACGCTCCCGGACGACCTGGAGTGCGACGCGCACACCTCCCTCGAAGGCACCGTCAACACGCCGACCGAGGCGATCCCCGAGGAAACGCAGGAGCGCGTCGAGCCGCTCCTGGGCGATTACTTATAAACAACTAATTCTGCGGTGCGGTGGCGCGCGCCTGTGAGCGCCCATCGGGCGCGAACAGCGCGTGCGAGGGACGCGGCGACCGAAGGGAGCCGCGAGGCTGGGGAGGCGTGAGGCTGCGGTTGCGGCGCGGTCGGGTGGGATTCAAAGGGGCAGTCGCGAGGGCGAAGCACGCTGTAGCAAGCACCGCAGGAACGAGCGCAGCGAGTGACGAGGAGCGCAGCAAAGCGCGCGAGTCCTCGCGACTGGGGCTTTGGAGGTAGTCACTACATCGAGGGTGTTACAGAACAGTTCATTCCACATTGACCGACCCGTGAATCGCTCAGTACACAACTCGAAATCTGTTGGGGCTGACCAATTACACCGCACCACTTAGTGCTGCGTAGAGTAGCGTAGCGACCACAACGACGACCACAATCTCTGTCAGATTCTGTTTAAATAGTATTTTTGCACCGGCTAGTCTCGGTGTTTCAGTATCTCTTCGTTTCCCACGGTGTCGGATTGTTTTCTCCACTCCGACACCGACACCACCGATGGCTGCTCCGATATATGAGATAGCAAGCAACTCCCAGAGTATCGAAATGATCGCAGCACTACCCGCGATCAGGATGAAGCCAAGCGCTAGTATCGTTCCGAGTGAGGCGACGCCGATGATGGGAATGTTGCGGGTAAACGTGCCGAGAAATGATGAGCCCAACCAAGCCGCACCTGCGATCAAACCCCCGATGAGCAGCAGTGATGAGAGTTGTGGCTGAATATCCGTAAGCACAGTCGCGGATAGCGCTATCAGAAAGTACGCTGATCCTGCCGTAAGCGCGTTCGTAGCTGCAGTTTCGATGCGATGTGAGGATTTTTGATAACTTGTGTACGCACCTGCTACAACTGTTGCGGCGACCGGGACCGCTCTGACAACGCTGGGTTCCTCGGTCGCTAAGAGCGGGCTTGATACACCGACTGAGGACTGGGTATTGTACGCATCTGAAAGCGGTATTCCGTGATTAGTGAGGTAGTACCACAGCGTTGACCTCCACCGGGGAATGTTGCTAATAGAACCCTCTTCAATGAGAATTATCGAGACTGCCCAGCCAGCCGTAAACACAATTGCTGCCGAAAACAGCGCGTAGTACCCGGCTTTTGGACCTGTGTTTTGGACACGCATTGTACTGATAAGCAAGTGTTATTTTCTGTCCCATGAAAAAGTCTTGTAATCAATAATTTCATCTTAAGTATATATAGCTCTCTCACTACGTCAGCAGTGATCTATCGCTGATCGTCTGTCACGATGTGAGTTGCCATCACCCATGCGACCGCGCACGAACAACGGACCGCGCTCTCGAAAACGTACTAGTCCGCGATCGCTTCCGACTCCCCGGTCATCGCCGCGGGGTCTTTCACCCACAGGTCGCCGAACAGGTCGTCCTGCTGGAGGCGGACCGACCCGCGGTGGGCCATGAACAGCAGCGCGAGGTACGTCATGAACGGGCGCCCGCCCGCGCTCTCGATCTCCCCGAACAGCACCTCCGTGCGCCCGCGGTCGAAGTGGGTCCGGAGGGCGTTGTCGATCTCCACTATCACCTCCTCGATATCCTCGTCGTGGGTGCGGTCGGTCGCCTCGCCCGCGGTCGGCTCCCCGTCGCGCCGGAACTCGTCGCCCGTGTGGTAGTCGAGCGTCTGCGTGCCGCGGTCGTACCCGTGCGGCGACTCAGAGGTGTCGTACTCGCGGGAGTCCTTCCACCACGATCCGCGCTCGGCCTCGCGGAGCTCCCGGACCAGTTCGTCGAGCGTCTCCGGCGATCCTCGGGTGCTCTTCCGGTCGAGGCGTCGGTCCATCTCCGTCTCCAGCTCGCTGACCGGATCGAAGTCGTCGGCGGCGGGGTCCGGCGCGCCGCCCTCCATCGCGACCTCCCACGGCTCCGGCTCGGGCTCCTCGTCCTCGTCGTCGTCGGCCAGCATGCCGTCGCTCTTCATCCGCAACAGGACGCTGGCGTAGAACAGCGCCCGCCCCGTCGTCCGGAGGTCCGTCTCGTCGAGCCGCTCTAAGAAGGCGTCCGTCACCTGCACGATGTCGATGTCCCACGGCTCGATCTCGCCCTCCTCGGCGAGCTGGACGAGGAGCTCGACGGGCTCGACTTTCCCGTCCTCGCCGGGGTCCCCGGACTCCCCGCCGTCCGCCTCGTCGCCGGCGGCGCCGTCCCTCGACTCGCCGTCGCCCGTCGCGGCCCCGTCTCCTCCGGGCGGCTCCGGCGTCGCTCCGTCGCGCGCCCCGCCGTCCCGCTCGCTCGTCAGGTCCAGGTCCGGGACGTCGTCGCCGGATCCGCCGCCCGCGCCCGCCGACTCCGGCGGCTCAGTCATCCGCGGTCACCTCCTCGTCGCCGTCGCCGAATTGCATCCCGGTGACCGCCGACAGGTTGTCGCCCTGCATCGTGACGCCGATGGCGCGGTCCGAGCGCTCCAACAGCGCCGAGCGGTGGCCGACCACCACGAACTGCGCGTCCGCGGCCAGCTCCTCGATCATCTCGCCGACGCGCTCGGCGTTGACCGCGTCGAGGAACGCGTCGATCTCGTCGAGCGCGTAGAACGGCGCCGGGTTGTGCCGCTGAATGGCGAAGATGAACGAGAGGGCGGTCAGCGACTTCTCACCGCCGCTCATCGCGTCGAGCCGCTGGACCGGCTTGTCCGCGGGCTGCGCCTTCATCGTCAGCCCCTCCTCGAAGGGGTCTTCGGGGTTCTCCAAGAGGAGCTCGCCGCTGCCGGCCGAGAGGCGCGCGAAGATCTCCTCGAAGTGGTCGTTGATCGACTCGAACGTCTGCATGAACGTCTCCTTCTTCGCCGCCTCGTACCCCTCGATGCGCTCCTCGATCGCGTCGCGCTCCTCGACGAGCACGTCCCGGCGCTCCTGGAGCTGGTCGAGCGCCTCCTGCACCTCGTCGTACTCGTCGATCGCGAGCATGTTGACGGGCTCTAACGCCTCCATCTCGGCCTCCAGCTCCTCGATCCGCGACTCGACCTCGCCGAGGTCGGGGATCTCGCCGGCGTCGTACTCGCCGACCTGCGACTCCAGCTCGTCGATCTCCCACTCCAGTCGGTCCCGGCGGTCCGTCAGATCGTCCAGGTCGGACTCCGCCTCCGAGACGAGCGCGCGCTGTTCGTCTCGCTCGCGGGTCGCCGCCTTGATCTCCTCGCGGAGGTCCTCGCGGTCGGCCTTCAGCTCCGTGAGCTCCGATTCGAGGTCGGCGATCGCCTCCTTCTTCTCCGCGAGGTCGGCCTCCCGCTCCTCGATCGCGGCCTCGTGCTCGGCGACCCGCTCTTCGGCCTCGGCCTTCCGATTCTGTGCCTCCTCGACGGTGTCGTGGAGCTCGTCGACGGCGTCCTCGGCGTACCCCTTCTCCAGCTCCAGCTCGTTCTGCCGCCCGTCGAGCGAGCTCATCCGGTCCTCCAGGTCGGATATCTCGGCGCGGATCTCGTCGGCACGCTCGGAGAGCTCCGGGATCTTCGAGTCGGCGAGCTCCGCCTCGATCTCCTCGATCTCGGACGCTAACTCCGCTATCTCCGTATCGAGCTCGTCGAGCTCCGCGTCGAGCTCGCTCATCTCCGCGTCGACCGACTCGCGTTCGGCCTCCAGCTCCTCGAGCTCGGTCTCCAGCTCGTCGATGCGCTCCTCGGCGTCCGCCAGCTCGTCCTCGGCGCGCTCGACGTCGGCCTCAAGCGACCGGACGCGCTCGGCGGCGTCGGCCTTCCGGTCGCGCGCGTCGTCGACGTCGCCCTCGAGGTCGTCGATCTCCGACTGCAGCGACTGCCGCTCGTCCTCCAGCTCCGCTATCTCCGTCGCGAGCCGTTCGAGCTTCCCGCCGCCGGACTTCGTGAACGCGTACCGCGAGCCGCCGCCGGAGCCGCCCGTCATCGCGCCGGACTTCTCGACGAGGTCGCCGTCGAGCGTGACCATCCGGTAGTCGCCCATCAGCTCGCGGGCGGTGGCCATGTCCTCCACGACGAGCGTCGAGCCGAGCACGTACGAGAAGATCGAGGCGTACCTGCCGTCGTAGTCGACGAGGTTCCGCGCGAAGTCGACGACGCCCGGCAGCGAGGGCTTCCGCGGGAGGCTCCGGTCGTCCATCTCCGTGATGGGGAGGAACGTCGCCCGGCCCGCGTTCCGCCGCTTGAGGTAGTCGATACACGTCGACCCGACGCCGTCGTCGTCGACGACGACGTTCGCGAGCCGCCCCCCGGCGGCCGTCTCGCACGCCTCCGCGTACTCGGCCTCGACCGAGCCAAGCTCGCCGACCGCGCCGTGGACCCCGTCGATGCCGCCGTTCTTCACTTCGGTCACCGCCCGCGGCCACGAGGTATCGCCGCGCTCGTCGGCGGCCGCCTCCAGCTTCGCGTACTCGTTCTGCTTCTCCCGGAGGTCCGCTTCGACCGCCTCCAGGTCCTCGCTCCGTTCGGCCTTCTCCGAGAAGAGGTCCGCGACGACCTCCTCGATCTTCTCCTCGTTCTTCTCGGCCTTGTCGAGCTCGCTGCGGAGCTCGGATATCCGCGCCTTGTGCCCCGGTATCGACTCGCGGGCCTCCTCCAGGTCGGTCCGCGCCTCGCTCACCGCGTTCGAGCGCCGGCGCGCCTCGTCGAGCAGGCGGTCCTTCTCGCGCTGCGTCTCGTTTCTCGCCTCGCGAAGCGACTCGATCTCCTCTTTCTTGTCGGCGAGCTCGGCTTTGAGTTCGTCGAACTCGGTGTCGGCGCCCTCTATCTCGGCCTCGACGTCGGCGAGATCGGACCGCTTCGTCGCGATCTCGGACTTGACCGAGGCCTTCTCGACTTTCGCCTCGCGGATCTCGCCTTCGAGGTCCGCTATCGTCTCCTCCTTCCGGTCGATCTGGACGAAGGCGTCGCGCCGCTCCGTCTCGGCCTCTGCGGCGCGCTCCTCGGCCGCCTCGATCTTGTCATCGAGCCGGGAGATCTCGCCTTTGACCTCCTCGATCTCCGAGCGGATCCGGATCTGCTCGTCCTCGCCTTTCGTCTCGATCTCGTGGTTGAGGTCGGCCAGGTCCTCCTCGAGGCGGGTGAGCTTCCCCTGTCTCGCGTCGAGCTCCGCGCGGAGCTCTTCGAGCTCGGCCTCCGCGTCGTCGATGTCGTCCTCGACGTCGCCGAGGGCCTCCCGCTTCTCCTCCAGCTCGGAGGCCTTGAGGAAGCCGCGGTACTCCTCCAGCTCGTCCCGATACTCCTGATACTGGAGGGCGGTCTCGCGCTCGTCGGACAGCCGGTCGAGCCGGTCCTGCTTCTCGCCGATGCGGAGGTCCGCCTCGCCGATCCGGTCTTCGACCGTGTCCAGCTCCTCGTAGGCGGCCTCCTTCTTGTCGTCGAACTCGGCGACGCCCGCGATCTCGTCGACGATCCCCCGCCGCTGGTAGGGGGTCATGTTGATGATCTCGGTGACGTCGCCCTGCATCACGACGTTGTACCCCTCGGGCGTCACGCCGGCGGCCGCGAGCAGGTCCTGCACGTCGGAGAGGTTCACCGAGCGTCCGTTGAGGTAGTAGTACGAGTAGTAGTTGTCCTCGGTCTCCTTGACGCGGCGCTTGATCGTGATCTCGGAGACGTCGCCCACGTTCTCCGTGCCGGCCGCGGAGACGACCTGCGACCGGTCTAAGGCCCCGTCCTCGTTCGAGAGCACGACGGTCACCGACGCCTCGTTCGGGCCCCCGGTCCCGTCGCCGTCGTCGTGACCGGGGTTGTAGATCAGGTCGGTGAGCTTCTTCGCTCTGATCCCGCGGGTGCGCGCCAATCCGAGCGCGAAGAGGACTCCGTCGATGATGTTCGACTTCCCGGAGCCGTTCGGTCCCGTGACGACCGTGAAATCGTCGTAAAAGGGGATCCTCGTCGTCCGCCCGAAGCTCTTGAATCCGTCCAAAACGACTTCCGTAATGTGCATGTGACGCGGGAGTGCGAGGTCGGATTACGCGACGATGATGTCGCTGTCCGACTCCTCGTCGTCGCTCTCTCCCTCCGCCCCGCCGGCCTCGGCGTCCGGCGTCGTCGCCTCCTGCTCGGGGACGACCATGTCGTCGTCGCCCTCGCCGCCGGTCGACGCGCTCCCGTCGTCGGTCCGCTCGACGACCTCGACGTGGTCGTCGGAGTGGGTCCGCGTCTCGCCGCCGGCGGACTCTGTCGATTCCTCGGCCGGTTCGGCCGTCTCCCGCGCCTCCTCGGTCGCGGCGTCTGCCCGTACGGACACCTCTTGGGCGTCCTCGAGCTGTCGGACGCGTTCCTTCATTTCGACCAGCTCCTCGGTGAGCCCGTTGACCGCCGCTTGCAGCTCCGCGACCTGTCGTTCGAGGTCCTCGACGCGGTTACTCATATACACACGTATGCCCACGCGGGCCGTATAAATCTGCGTCAGACACACGTGTGACCATGTGACATGATTTTCGCCGACCGCGGCGGCTCGGCGCGCTCGTTTCCGGGGGCTGAAACGTCTCGCGGCTACCGTCCGATATCGGGGGGAAGATACTTGTAGTACGGTCGATATGGCGTCCGTATGAGTAAGATCACCTTCCGGGCCGACGACGACCTCGTCGAGCGGCTGGAAGCGTGTGACGCCTCCAAGAGCGAGGTGATGCGGGAGGCCCTCCGCACCCACCTCGACGACGCCGAGGAGGCGACTGCTCCCGACGCGGGTCCGACGGCCGAGGAGACGGTCGGCGCCGCGCTGGCAGACCGCGTCGACGACCTCATCGCGGAGCGGCTCGACGCCGCGTTGGACGACCGCCTCGGCGGACGGCGCGCTCCGTCCGACGCGACGTATGCGTCGGGGAACCCGGCCGAGGTCAACGTGAACGTCTCTCTCGACGCCCCTGACGCCGACGCCGCCGACACGCGTGTGACACGTGAGACGTCGGCGGACGCTGAGACGGAGACGCGTAAGACGCCGGCGAGCGCGAACGCTGGCGAAAACGCCTGCGGCGGCTGCGGAGAGAACGTCCCTGAAGAACACGTGTACTGTCCGAACTGCGGAGAAAAGCAGTCTCACCGGGCGTTCTGCGAGTGCGGCGACGAGCTGCGGACCGACTGGGCGTTCTGCCCCGGCTGCGGTCGGCGGACCCCCGCCGCAGACGTGTTAAATGATAGGTAACGCCTGACTCAGGCCGCCAGTCGGCCGAATTCGTCTCTTCGGGTGGTTGTCTTACACTCGGCGATAGCTTTATATTGGTAGACTCGGTGAATTGAACTGCGTAAGACGGTCGTCTTACAGCGGCCGTCCGCGGCGGGGATGATCCCGTCGACGGGCGATTCGTCGCTGTAAGACACACGCGTCGCGTGCTCGCCGTCTTACCGGGGGAATACCAATGGAGCGTGTGACACTACGAATCCCGAAGCAGCAAATAGACGAGGTCGAACAGATGGTCGAAACGGGCGAGTTCCCGAACCGGAGCGAGGCGATCCGGTCGGCCGTTCGCGACATGTTGAACGAACAGGACGGCGAGCGCGACGAGCGCGGCCGCAACCGCAACTGGGCGAAGGTGTGAACTGATGCAAGATCTCGTTCAGGACGCCCTCGACAACGCGGAAGCGGAGAAGCGCGACATGGACTCCGTCGATATGGACGACGACGAGTTCGGGGACCCCCGGATCGTCATCGTCGGTGCCGGCGGCGCCGGAAACAACACGATCAACCGGCTGTACAACATCGGCGTGGACGGCGCCGACACCGTCGCGATCAACACGGACAAACAGCACCTCAAGATGGTCGAGGCCGACACCAAGATCCTCGTGGGCAAGTCGCTCACGCAGGGGCTCGGCGCCGGCGGCGACCCCAAGATGGGCGAGCGCGCCACCGAGATGGCCCAGGGGACGATCAAGGAGGTGCTCGGCGACGCCGACCTCGTCTTCGTCACGGCCGGAATGGGCGGCGGCACCGGCACCGGCGCGGCGCCGGTCGTCTCGAAGATCGCCAAAGAGCAGGGCGCCATCGTCGTCGGAATGGTCTCGACGCCGTTCAACGTCGAGCGCGCCCGCACCGTGAAGGCCGAGGAGGGCTTAGAGACCCTCCGCAACGAGGCCGACTCGATCATCGTCCTCGACAACAACCGGCTGCTCGACTACGTGCCGAACCTGCCGATCGGGAAGGCGTTCTCCGTGATGGACCAGATCATCGCGGAGACGGTGAAGGGGATCTCCGAGACGATCACCCAGCCGAGCCTCATCAACCTGGACTACGCCGACATGTCCACCATCATGAACCAGGGCGGCGTGGCCGTCATGCTCGTCGGCGAGACCCAGGACAAGAACAAGACCCAGGAAGTGGTCAACGACGCGATGAACCACCCGCTCCTGGACGTCGACTACCGCGGCGCCTCCGGCGGGCTCGTCCACATCACGGGCGGTCCGGACCTCACGCTGAAGGAGGCCGAGGGGATCGCGAACAACATCACCGAGCGGCTGGAGGCGAACGCCAACGTGATCTGGGGCGCCCGAATCCAGGACGAGTACAAGGGGAAGGTCCGCGTCATGGCGATCATGACGGGCGTCCAGAGCGCGCAGGTGCTCGGCCCGTCGACCCAGAAGCAGGCCGACAAGTCCCGCGCCGCGGCCGGAGCCGAGGACCTCGGCGACTCGCGCTCGCGCGCCGCCGAGGCGAACGGCACGGCCGGCGCGACGGCCTCCGGCGGCGCCGACCGGGGCTGGGAGTCCGACGGCGGCACCGAGCAGACCGAGCGGAACAACGGCCTCGACGTCATCCGCTAGGCGTCGCTGACGGACCGCCGCCGTCGCAGTCGTTCGCTTTCCGATCGACCGTCTCTCTTTCGCGCCGTCGACGCCGATCCGCTCGCTTACCTCCGGGTCTGACCCGTCGGACGGCGCGAGGACTTAACATCGCACAGTGCGTGGGGATCTACGTGTTACGCCACCAGCCGAGCCGAAGCCCGTGGCCTCGCTCGGGCGTCGCCCGCGACCGGACCGGGTCCGCGACCCGATGACCGACGCCGCGCTCTACTTCACGGCCCCGGAGACCGTCGAGGTGCGCGAGGCGACGGTCGGACCGCCGGCGGACGACGAGCTGCTCGTCGAGACCCGCGCGTCGGCGATCAGCGCCGGGACGGAGCTGCTCGTGTACCGCGACCAGACGCCGGCGGATCTCCCGGCGGACGAGGCGCTCGACGCGCTCGACGGCGACCTCTCGTACCCGCTCCGGTACGGCTACGCCGCGAGCGGCGTCGTCCGCGAGGTCGGCGCCGAGGTCGACTCGGAGTGGGTCGGCCGGTCGGTGTTCGCGTTCGTCCCCCACCAGACGCGCTTCCGCGCGACCCCCGACTCGGTCGTCGCGCTCCCGCCGGAGACGACGCCGGCCGCCGGCTCGCTCCTCCCTTCCGTGGAGACCGCGACGAACATCGTCCTCGACGCCGCCCCCCGTCTCGGAGAGCGGGTCGTGGTGTTCGGCGCCGGGGTGATCGGACTCTGCGTCGTCCGCCTGCTGGCCGACTTCCCGCTGGAGTCGCTCGTCGTGGTCGACCCGATCGAGCGCCGTCGAACGCTCGCCGCTGCGCTCGGCGCCGACCGGACGACGACGCCGGCCGAACTCGGCGCCGTCGACCTCGCCGGGGACTCCGCCGTCGGGGGCGCGGACCTCGCGGTCGAGCTGTCCGGCCAGCCGAGCGCGCTCGACGACGCGATCGGGGTCGTCGGCTACGACGCGCGGATCGTCGTCGGCTCGTGGTACGGGACCAAGCGCGAGCCGATCGACCTCGGCGGGCGGTTCCACCGGGACCGCATCGACATCGTCTCCAGTCAGGTGTCGACGATCAGCCCGGAGCTGCGCGGGCGGTGGGACCGCGACCGCCGCATGGAGGCGGCGCTCGACCGGATCGACGCGATCCCCGCCGCCGAGCTCATCACCCACCGGATCCCCTTCGAGCGCGCGCCGGAAGCGTACGAACTGCTCGACTCGGAACCCGACGCGGCGGTCCAAGTCATCCTGGAGTACTCGTGACCGTCTGCTTTCTCACCGGCGAGACGGGAGTCGACCGCTGACGGCGAGGTAGTCGCGCGCGAACACCGCCAGCGACGGCGCGAGGACGATTGGCGCGAGGGTCCGAACGACGTCGGTCGGCACCGGCGGGACGAGCGCGACCGTCACGAAGACCATCTGGACGCCCGCGAGGTACTTGCCGAGGTCGCTGTCGGGCAGGTCGCCGACGGGGAGCCCGCGGACGCGCCGCAGCCACACGGCCCCGCGGAAGACGTAGCGCGCGGCGGAGATCGAGAGGTACCAGATCGGGAGTAGCTCCCACAACACCGCCACGAGCGGCGCGGCGACGAATCCGAAGGTGTCGAACGCCATGTCGAGCCGGCGGCCGACCTTGGTCTCCCGCCCGACCGTTCGGGCGACGCTCCCGTCGAGGTTGTCGAGGGCGACGCCGGTCCCGTAACACAGCGCCGGCACCCACGCGAGCGCCGTCTCCGGCGGCGCGACGACGAATCCGGCGACGACCGCGTACAGCGCCCCGCGAACGAGCGTGACCGCGTTCGCCAGTCCGAACAGCTGTCGCCAGAAGCCGCCGGTCAGCCCCTCCGGATCGAGCCCGTACCCGACGTACCAGAGCTGTCCGGCCCAACAGAGGCCGGCGACGACGGCGGGCGAGAGTCCCCAGCGGCCCATCGCGTCCGCGGGGAACAGCCGCAGGAGGAGCGCGGCGAGCGTGAGTGCGGCGAGGAGCGGGAGCCCGAAACCGATCCCGACGCGAACGGAGCGTCGACGGCGGATCTCGGCCATCTACACGCCACCTCCGGTCGCGACCGGGCCCGCGAGGGGTCCGCCGCCCGGGGATACGTTTACGCGCCGAACGGTCGCGTTTACGCCCGCGTCGACGGCCGAGCCGTCGGGGAGCGCGTCGCTGATCGCGACGGCGTGCTCGCGTCGCCGTCGGCGCTCGCGGTCCGCCACGGCTACCGGCGCAGCAGGGCGACCAGAACGAGTATCAACACGACCTGCGCGACCTTGTCGACGCCGCCGAGCGTCCCGACGTCGGCCGGGAACGACTTCGTCCCGCCCGCGAAGTTGATGACGTACCATAAGACGATCTGGACGAGGGTGAAAGCGATCCCGACCGCGTACACCGTCCGTCGGCGGTAGTCGATCGCGAGGAGGGTGACGCCACCGACGAAGCCGAGCCCCGCGAGGACGAAGCTGATACCCATCGGCGAGGGGAACATCCTGACGCCGAGAAAGAGGTGGACGGCGGCGGAGACCAGCGCCGCGACGATACCCACCCAGTGGAGGCCGTTCAGCGAGCCGATGTCGACCGCGGGCCGCTGCGACTTGGTTGTTGCCATATTACACACATGGACTTCTGTCACATAGAAATACCGCCCGAGCGGACGAGGGCGATCGACTCCGGCGCCCTACCGCTCGAAGTCGGGGTCGCGCAGGGCGTCGATCCGCGCGAGCTCGTCGGCGGTCAGCCGCTCGCTCCCGGCGGCCAGGTTCGAGACGACGTGCGATTCCGTGGTGCTGGACGGAATCGGGACGACCCCTCGCGAGGCGTTCCACGCGACGACGACCGCGGCCGGCGAGAGACCCCGATCCGTGCCGATCGCGTCCAGCACGGGTTCGTCGAGGAGGCCGGGCGCCGACAGCGGCGAGTGCGCGACCACCCGAATTCCGCGCTCGTGACAGCAGTCGACGAGACCGGTCCGAGGGCGGTAGGGGTGTCGCTCCACCTGCACCAAGGCCGGGTCGACGTCGCCGGTCTCCAGCACCGTCTCCAGCTGCGCCCGCGAGACGTTACAGACCCCGAGCGTCCGGGCCCATCCCCTCTCGTAAACGGCCTCCAGGTTCTCCCACGCGGTCGCCAGCGACACGTCGTCGGTCGCGAGCTCGCCGTCCGCGTCCTCGGGAAAGGCGAGCGCCTCCTGTCGCTCGACCGGCTCCTCGGCGAGCCGGCTCAGCTCCCCCCGGTGTTCGAGCGCCGATGGCCAGTGGAGCGCGTAGCAGTCGAATGCGTCGATCCCGAGCTCCTCGCGGCTGCCCGCGCAGGCGGCGAGCAGGCGCTCCCGGCGGTGGTTGGTGCGCCACGCTTTCCCGAGCAGGAACACCCGCTCCCGGTCGGGCGCGCCCGGCGCGGCGAGCAGCTCCCCGATCCGGTGTTCGTTGCCGTACAGCTCGGCGGAGTCGAGGAGGCGGTAGCCGGCGTCGAGCGCGGTCGCGATCGAGTCGGCGCGCTCGACGTACTCCCCGTCGCGGTAGCGCGAGCAGCCGAAGCCGACCGACGGGAGGCGGATCGCGGCGGCGCCCGACGTCCCCTCGACCCCGGTGCCCGACGTCCCCTCGACCCCAGTGCCCGACGTCCCCTCGACCCCGGTGCCCGTATTACACCCGTCCGACGCCGGCCTGACGACCGGCGCCGGCGGCGGGTCGGCGGTCGCCCCGCAGTCGTCGACGGCGACCGGTCCGTCCCCTTCGGCGGCCGCCTCGATCGCGTTGCAGACGGCGACGACGTGGGCGCCCCGCCGCCCGCCCGCCCGCGAGGGCGACCCCGCCTCGACCGTCGCGGCGAGGCGCTCGACGGCGTCGACGTACTCGTAGGGCTTCGCCGGAGACGTCGGCGGCGCGCTCACGTACTCCCGCCCGACGCGACCGAACCGGACGGCGTCGCGGTCGTCGTCCATCGCGCCGGTCCCCGTCAGGTACAGCGAGCCGTCGTCGCCGTGGAGCTCCAGCCCGTAGAACTCCCGGCTCCGGTGGGGGGCGTAGAAGCTGGCGGTCAGCCTGACGGTCGGCCCCGCCGCGAACGCCAGCGTCGCCTCGACGTGGCTCGGCGTCGAGGGCCGGCGCTCCTCGCGCTCGGGCCACACGTCGAGCGCGTCGGCGACGCGGACGCGCTCGACCGGGCCGAACCACGACACCAGCAGCGCGAGCGGGTACACGGCCCCGTCGTACAGCGGCCCGATATCGAGGAAGGAGCCGGGGCGGTCGTGCCAGTCGGTCACGCGGCCGACGTGGGCGTGAGCGTATCCGAGCCCCACCGGGCCGAGCCGGCCGTCGGCGAGGAGGCGCCCCGCGCGGCGCTGCGAGGGCGCTCGCGGCGTGCCGGGTGCACAGCCCAGCGCGAGGCCGCGGTCGCGGGCGAGCGCCACCAGCGCCCGCGCCTCGTCGGCGTCGAGCGCGAGCGGCTTCTGCGAGTAGACGTGGCGGTCGGCTTCGAGCGCGGTCCGGGTCACCGGCGCGTGGGCGGCGTGGCTCGTCAGGTTCACCACTACCGGCGCGTCGACCGCGGCGAGCGCCGCGTCCAGGTCGGTAAAGGACGGGCAGTCGTGGGCCGCGGCGAGGGCGGCGGCGCGATCCCCGTCGAGGTCGACGACGCCGGCGAGCGACAGCGGACTCCCCGACAGGCCGGCGGCGTACTCCGGCGCGATCGACCCGGCCCCGGCGAACAGACAGTTCACGGTCGTATCGAGGCGGGGAGACGTATATGCCTCCCGCCGGAGCGGTTTAGTCGCCGCGCGCTAACTCACGGTCGTGACGGAACCGGGAATGAGCCGCCTCGGGACCGCCTACCTGCGCGGGTTGCAGGCGGTCGGTCGGCGGCTCGACTACGGGACGAACGCCTTCGACCGCGAGTGGGACGTCCTCGTCGTCCTCGACGCCTGTCGGGCCGACCTGCTGCGTTCGGTCGCGGCCGACGTCGACTTCCTCGACCGCGTCGAGACGGTCCGGTCGGTCGGCAGCTCCTCCTCGGAGTGGTTGGAGAACACGTTCGTCGGTCGCCCCGAGACGGCCCGGACGGTCATGGCGACGGGCAACACGTGGACCGACCGCTACCTCGACGCCGACGCGTTCGCGGCGCTCGACGAGGTGTGGAAGTACGCGTGGGACGACGCCCTCGGCACCGTGCCGGCGCGGGCGGTCACCGAGCGGGCGGTCGCGCTCGCCCGGGAGCGCGACCCCGACCGACTCGTCGCCCACTACATGCAGCCGCACCACCCGTTCGTCCCGGACCCCCTCGACGGCGACGACGGGCTGGCCCGGACGGGGAGCCACAGCAACGAGGGGAACCCGTGGGTGTCGCTCCGGCGCGGCGAGGTCTCGGTCGAGCGCGTCTGGGCCGCGTACGAGGCCAACCTCCGCCACGTGCTCGGCGAGGTGGAGACGCTCGCCGACAACGTCGACGGCCGCGTCGCGGTCACGGCAGACCACGGCAACCTCTTCGGCGAGTGGGGGCTGTACGGCCACCCGATGAACACCCCCGTGCCCGCCCTCCTCGCCGTGCCGTGGGCCGAGACGACCGGCGTCGACCGCGGGACGCTCGACCCGGCGCTCGAACCGCCGGAGCCGCTGCCGGTGAGCCGCGTTCACGGGGAGAGCGACGAGCGAGAGCGGCTCGCGGCGCTCGGCTACCTGTGAGCGTCCGTCGGGCCGACGGCGGGGACGCGGCCGGCGGCAGTCCCGGTCGCCTCTCCCCCGCCCTCCGGATTTAGGTGCGTCGCGCCCGTGGATCGGTGTATGTACGCGACGACGGTGCTGACGGACTTCGTGGCCCAGCACTACCTCACGGTCCCCGACCCCGGACCCGAGGGCGTCCCGCACTCCCACCACTTCGAGGTGGAGCTGACGTTCCGCGGGCCGGAGCTGAACGAGTACGACTACCTCGTCGACATCGACGACGCCGACGCGGCGCTCGCCGACCTCGCCGACCGCTACCGCGACGAGCTGCTCAACGACCTCCCCGAGTTCGAGGGGCGCAATCCGAGCGTCGAGCGCTTTGCCCGGGTGATCTTCGAGCGCGTGACCGACGCGGTGACCGACGAGACCGTGACCGAGCTGTCCGTGACGGTCTGGGAGGACGACGCGGCCGCCGCGACGTACGACGCCCCGGTATGAGGGTCGGGCTCACGCTGTACGGGAGCCTCGACGAGCGGTCCGGAGGGTTCCGCTACGACCGGAAGCTGGTCGAGGGGCTCCGGGCCGCCGGCGACACCGTCGAGGTCGTCGAACTCCCGTGGCGAGCGTACCCGCGCGGGCTGCTCGACAACGCCAGCCCGTCCCTCCGCGACCGCCTCCGCGTCGACGTCGACGTGATGCTGCAAGACGAGCTCGCGCACCCCTCTCTGGTCCTCGCCAACCGCGGTCTGCCGTACCCGATCGTGAGCGTCGTCCACCACCTGCGGGCGAGCGAGCCGCGCCGCCTCTCGCCGCTGTACCGCGCCGTCGAGCGCCGGTATCTCGCGACCGTCGACGGCGTCGTCTGCAACAGCGGGGCGACCCGCGACGCGGTCGCCGCCCTCGGCGTCGACCCCGACGAGACCGTCGTCGCCCCGCCCGCGGGCGACCGGTTCGATCCTGCAATCGACGGCGACGCGGTCGCGGCGCGCGCCGCGTCGCTCGGGGAAATCGGCGAGGAATCCGGAGCCGGCGACGGCGCGTCGGTCGCCGACCCCGCTCCCGCGCCCCTCCGAGTCGCGTTCGTCGGGAACGTCGAACCGCGGAAGGGGCTCGACACGCTCGTCGAGGGCGTGTCCCGCGCCGACGCCGCCGTCGACCTCACGGTCGTCGGCCGGCCGGTCGACGAGTCCCACGTCGCCGACGTCCGGCGATTGGTCGGCGAGCGCGGGCTCGGCGACCGCGTGCGCTTCGCCGGCCGGCTGTCGGACGACGCGCTGGCCGACGTCCTCCGCGAGAGCCACGTCCTCGCGGTCCCCTCCCGGTACGAGGGGTTCGGGATCGTCTACCTCGAGGGGATGAGCTTCGGTCTGCCGGCGATCGCCTCCCGGGCGGGCGGCGCGAACGAGACGGTCACCGACGGCGAGACGGGCGTCCTCGTCGACCCGGACGACCCCGCGGCCGTCGCCCGCGCGCTCGACGAGTTCGCGGCCGACCCCGATCGGACTGCCGAGATGGGCCGCGCCGCCAGGCGGCGGTACGAGCGTCACCCGGGCTGGACGGAGTCGACGGGTCGAGTCCGGCGACTCCTCGCCGACGTCGCTGACGCGGGCGACGGCGTCGACGCGATAGACACGGAGGTGGCGACGTGACGGGCGACCGCGACGTGACCGGAAGCGGCGACGAGTCCGCCGAGGCGACCGACGAAGAGGCCCCCGCCGACGACGCTCTCGCCGACGACGCCATCGCCGACGACACCGACGCCTTCCGGCGCTACCTCCGCGCGAAGCGGACCGTCGACGACCGGGCGCTCGACCGCCGGCTCGTCGGGATCCTCCGCGAGCGGCTCGCCGACCGCGCCGCCGCGAGCGCCGGGCCGCTGCGCGTGCTGGAGGTCGGGGCCGGCATCGGGACGATGGTCGCCCGCCTGATCGATCGGGAGGTGCTCCCGCCGGGCGAGACGCGGTACGTCGCCGTCGACCGCGACGCGGAGGCGCTCGCCGGCGTCGGTCCGTACCTCCGGGAGTGGGCGACGGACCGAGAGGGACCGGTCTCCGTCGAGACCGCCGACGGCGACGCGCTCGTCGTCGAGACCGACGCCCGTACGGTTCGGGTCGAGCCGGTCGCCGCCGACGCGGTCGCGTACGCCGGGGAACGCCCGGGCGAGTGGGACGCCCTGATCGGGATGGCGCTGCTCGACGTCCTCGACCTCGACGGACTCGACGCCCTGCTCGACGCGCTCGGCCCCGGCGGGACCTACTACTTCCCGATCACCTTCGACGGCGGGACGCGCTTCCGCCCGGCGCACCCCGACGACCGGGCAATCGAGCGGCTGTACCACCGGCACATGGACGAGAAACCCGACGGAGACAGCCGCGCCGGCGGCGCCGCGCTCTCGCGCCTGCGCGAGGCGGACGGCTCGACGCTCCTCGGGGTCGCCGGCTCCGACTGGGTCGTGCGTCCCGCCGACGGCGAGACCGGCTATCCGGCCGACGAGGCGTTCTTCGTCCGGCACATCCTCGACACCGTCGAGGCGGCGGTCGGCGAGGTGATCGCCGTCGGGGGCGACGGATCGCTCTCGGCCGCCGACCTCGACGCGTGGCTCTCAGAGCGGCGGCGACGGGTCGACGCCGCCGAGCTCGTCTACCTCACCCACCAGCTCGACCTGCTCGGGCGGGTCGACGGCGACGCCTGACCGACAGAACGCTCGGGTCGCCGACCGCGTTCGACGGGGCGGTCAGGTCGCCGCCTCGATCGAGTCGAGCAGGCGGCACTTCCGGCAGACGTCGCGGCTCGTCTTCGAACCGCAGCGCTCGCACTCGCCGAGGTCGGGGGCGCCGTCGGCGGCGTCGCCGCCCTCGCGGTACGCCTCGGCGGCGAGCGCGGAGAGCTCCTCGTAGCCGGCCATGATCGAGTGGCGGGCGCCGGGGTGGTTCTCCTCTAACTCGTGGATCGTCGACCGGATCTCGCCGCGGTACGCCTCCGAGGAGTGGGGGCACTCGGCCATGTGCGTCGGGAGGTCGCGGACGTGACAGTAGAGCGCGATCTCCTTCTCGGGCACGTCGCGGAGCGGTTTGGCGCGCGGGACGAAGTCGTCGGTGCCCTCGCGCTCGTCGAAGGGGCCGAGCGAGGCGTCGAAGTGTTTCGCCACCTGTCGCACGTCGCCCTCGAGGAAGTTCATCATCGCCGTCTGCGCCTCGTCGTCGAGGTTGTGGCCGGTGAGCAGCTTGTCGGCGTCGAACTCGGCGGCGTACTCCTCCAAGAGGTCGCGCCGGAACACGCCGCAGTACGCGCAGGCGGCCATGTTCTCCGGGTCGCTCTCGACGACGTCGTCCATCTGCACGCCGAACTCCTCCTCGTAGGAGACGACTTCGTGCCGGAGCGAGAGCTCCTCGGCGAGCTCGACGCAGGCGTCGAGGCTCTCGTCGCGGTACCCCTCGATCCCCTCGTGGATCGTCAGCGCGAGCATCTCGACGCGGGGGTCCTTCCCGAACACGTCGTCCAGAATTCGCGTCAGCGCGACGCTGTCTTTCCCGCCGGAGAGGCCGATCACCCAGCGGTCGGGGTCGTCCGGCGTCGCCTCCGGATCGAGGAGGGAGTCCTCCCGGACCCGGCGTTTCACGCGCTTCTCGACCGACCGGCGGAGGTGCTCGCCGCAGAGGTGCGCCCCGGAGTAGGCGGCGTGGTGGACGGCGTCGGCCCCGCACTTGTCGCACTCCATCGGTGCCGGGTTACCGACGCGCGCGGATACCCGTTTCGGGCCGCCTCCGTGAGAGCGGGAGCGAGATCGGACGGAAGTGAGACCGACGGAAGCGCTTCCGAAGCCCCGGTCGCTCGTTTAGAAGTAGTTGATGACGGATAGACGGCGAACGCCTCCGAAGCCCCAGTCGCGACGGCTCGCGCGGCTTGCTGCGTTCCTCTCTCGGTCGCTGGTGCTCCCTCGCTGCGGTACTTGCTTCGCCGTGCTTCGCCCTCGCGACTGCCCCTTCGAGTCCCGCCCCGCACAGCGACCGCACCTCACGCCTCCCCAGCCTCGTCGGTCGCCCTCCGCGTCGCTCCGGGCGACCGACTCCAGCGAGAATCGAAGATTCTCTGGCAGCCGGCGCGGAGCGCCGGCGACCTCGCGCAGGCTGCTCGCGCCCGGTAGGCGCTCGCAGGTGCGCGCCACCGCAGTCATTTACATAAGCGTCAGATATCGACATCGACAACCCCGGGCGCGTTGTCGCCGGTTCCGACACGGGTTTGTCGCCGGCGCGGCGCCTCCGAGACGTGACCGACTCGCCGACCGGCGTCGACCGCGACCCCGATCCCCGTCCCCTCCGCGAGGACCCGCCGGCGGAAAGTCTCCGGACCCGGCTGTGGCGCCACGGCTTCAACCTCCTGCCGGCCTACCGCGGGACCGGCGCCCGCGTCGACCGTATCGGCGCGGACTGGCGCTACGTGCGGATCCGCGTCCCGTTCAACTGGCGGACCCGCAACGCGGTCGGGACCATCTTCGGCGGGAGCCTCTACGGCGCGATCGACCCGGTGTACATGACGATGCTCCGGCGGCTCCTCGGCGACGGCTTCACCGTCTGGGACAAGTCGGCCGCGCTCGAGTTCCTCGAGCCGGGCCGCGACACGCTGTACGCCGAGTTCGAACTGCCCGTCGCCGAGACCGACGCGATCCGCGACGCGCTCGGTCCCGGCGAGTCGACCGACCGCGACTACCTCGTCTCGCTCGTCGACGAGGCGGGGACCGTCCACGCCGCCTGCGAGAAGACGCTGTACGTCCGGCGGGACGCCTGAGTCACGCCCGTCAGTCGCTCGCGGCCGTCCCGCCGGCGACCTCGTCGAACGGCGACACCGAGATGACGAGCCGGTCGTCGCTCGCCGTGCTCACCAGCTTCGACTCCGCGAACGTGGTCCCGTCGACGCGGAGCCCCTCGCTCGTCCCGGTCCACCGCTCGCCCTCCATCACCGCCGGGATGACGTGGGTCCGGATGTGTTCGACCTCCTCGTCCGGGTGGAGGCGCTGCCAGGGCTCGCCGACCAGCTCGTCCGGCTCGTAGCCGTACAGCCGCCCGTACTCCTCGCCGACGAACTCGAAGGTGCCGTCGGGCGCGACCGTGCAGACCCCGTCGAGCGCGACCTCGGTCGCGGGACCGACGCCCTCGGCGTCGCCGTCCCCGACGCTCTCGGCGCCCGCCTCGAAGCTCCCGCCCTCGCCGTCGACCGCGTGTCCGACTCGGCGTAAGAGCGCGGTGTACCCGTCGACGCCGCCGCGCTTGTGGACGTAATCGCTGACGCCCGCGCGGACCATCTCGGCCGCGATGGCGTCCGGCTCGGTCGCCGAAAAGAGGAGGAACGGGAGGTCCGGCTCGGTCTCCCGCGCCGCCGAGAGCAGCTCGACGCCGGTCCGACCGGGCATGTCGTAGTCGCT